>JAAYAN010000251.1 GCA_012719345.1 Ignavibacteria bacterium
CCATGAACTGGATCAAGGCTAACCCCCTCTGGGCCGGCCTGATCGCCATCGTGGGTATGGAAATGCTGTTCGGAGGGAGCGGCCGGAGACGATGACACGGCGTGAAGCGATCATCACAAGAGAGGTCCACCAGTTCGAAGGCTTCCTGCGTCGCCACCCTTTGGCATCGATAGCCGTGGGTCTATTTGCCAGTTGGTGGTTGTTCATCAGGCCTCAACAGGACACAGGTAGATCATCGGGAGGGTCATTATGAGCACGATAGCCAGCGCAGGCATCTACCAGGAGAATAGCCCGCTCATACAGTATCGTGGATCCGGGTGGAACCGCGTGGAGTGGGCCGCGGCCAAGGGCGGATATCTGAGCCGCAGCGACGCCGGCGGGGCCGGAGTCAGCCTCCGCTTCATCGGTACCGAGGTGATATTCCACTCCGTCAAAGGCCCCGGCAGAGGTGCGCCTGCAATCGCAATCGACGGGATCTCCCGTGGCCAGTTCGACATGGCCGCGACCTCTGAGGCCGCGGCACCGATCGCCTTCCCGGATCTAGCGCCGGGTGTACACACAATCGACGTGGAGCTGGTGGACGACGGGCTCTTCCTGGACATCGACGGTTTCGAAGTCAAGGGTACGGTACTCATACCCACCGAAACCACCACCCCACCAGCAGAGACGGGGATAACCATTCCGAACGTCGACCAGGTGAAGCAATGGGCGAAGGCAAACCCGCTGCTGGCCGTAGCTGGGGGCTTCCTCGCCATCCGGATCCTGTTGGGCCCCAGAGCGCTCCGGATCTTTTAGAGGAGGTATGCCGTGGACGAGATACTGAAAAATCTCGGGCAGGCCTGGGAAGACTTCACCAGCGGCGCCGTCGGTTCGGGCGTGGTCTCGTCGATGGGCCCTCCAGGAGCCGCTTGGGCAGCTTACGAAAGCTACAGAGCTCTAGATGAGCTGGCAGGCGATAGCCACCTGACACGGGCGGGCGAATTGGCACAGCAGCGGCAAGAATTCGAAAGCCAGCTCAGCAATCTGAGCATCGATGGTCTTCAACCCCTGGGGACATTATCCATGAAGCCAGAAACGGCCGGGTTGTTGATGCTGGCCGGCAGCCTCCTTGTCATTCTGGTGATCAGCAGGAGATGAAGACGATGAAACAGCGAGTTGTGCTTGATAACCCCCGCAGGGATCCCATCAACGATCTGATCGCTATGGGCGCCATCGTTGGGCTTGCGTTTATTGGCGTCAAACTGCTGGTCAATCGGGGGACGGGGGCGCTATACACGACCACAGTTCGAGACGCTGCTGGCTCGGGCATCGTTTACGACTCCGGCAGCAAATCGCTTGTAGGGGTAAACGCCGGTGATATCGTCACCGACAAATACGGGAACCGGTTCCGCGTCCTTCCCGGTGGGCGGGAGGTGGAGGATATCAGCACCGGCATCAAATACTCATCTTCGATCCTACAGACCAAGTACGACGTCCAAGAGTGAGCGAAAATCCACAGGCGAGGTGAGAGATCATGGCCAAAAGCAATATTGACCGACTGGTGGCGTATGGAATTGGATTCGGAGCCCTATATACCCTCTACGGCCTGGCGCTGAATGGAGTCTTCGGCGATGGGGGGCAGTACATGGCGCGGAAGATCCGGGATGCCTGGGGAGATACACCTGCCCAGGTGATTGGGCTGACCGGCCAACCCTCCAGTACACAGCAAACAACAGGATCAGTGCAGCGAGTCTCTACATCTGGATCCCAATCGACGTCAACAGCCGGTTGGCAACCTACCAGTTTGGTAGACATGGGCCAGGTACCCGTGGATTACAACCCCGCCACCGGTGAGCTGAAACAACGTAGCTCCTGGGTCGCCAGGTACGCTCCCGGCTATCCA
>JAAYAN010000233.1 GCA_012719345.1 Ignavibacteria bacterium
GATATTTTTTCGAACGGTATAACGGCGTTGCCGCTAACTTGTCCGCCCAGAACAAACGGGCAAACAAGAAAGACAATGCCAATAATTTAGCAAACTGTACTTATTTTTCTTTGCAAGTGCAGTTTGCAACAATGTTAATTAATAGAACTACCTTGAACAAAAAATTCGTAACGGAAAAACCAAGCCAAAAAAATTAGAAACCCGAATGCGAAAAGGCGGTCGGGTTGATTGGCTGGTTAGGTAACATTTTTAAAACAAATTTGGCAATGGTTTATAAAACATACTTGCTGTTTGACCAAAAAAGTTAAGTAATGATTGATACGAGCCATAATCTACACCACCCATTACCATTCCGGTAAGCTGCATAAAAGCAGATTCTTGATCAGTGCCAAGATAACCTAAAGCAGACCAAGCATAAATAAGTTCAATACCACAAGTATAAAAATAATATGCTAATTCAATTTCTTGTACTTCTTTATTATCTCCGGTTTGAGCTTTCAATACACGATTGCGAGTCGATGCCCAATTGAAGCCAGCAATTGAATCTAAAGATTTGTATTTATTCTCAACAATTGGGTGAATGTCACTTCTTGCTATTATGTTACTTCGGTCCATTACAAATTTATGAGCGTCTTGAAAATTATTAAAACTCTTCTTTCCAATATTTAAAAAAGATTTTTTATAAGGACTTTGTATTTCATCCCACATTTTTTCAACTACTAACATTTCATAAAGTAAATTAAATGCCACTTTGTATGGATATTCTTGCTTAGAATACCTATCACGCCAAGCAAATAATTTATTTACTTTAATTCCACTGAGGGTTTCTGAATATCTTTGTTCCATTTTGTCTCCAAATTTTTATGATGGTATGGGTTGGAAGAATGAAGGTCTATGAATGGGATTTCCAAGCATTTTGTTAAAAATTTCTGTCTCTTTAACAATTGCGCCAAGTCTTTCTTTATCCATAATGCTATTCACAAGGATAAATACATTTTCATTCTTCACAACTTCATAAGCGCAATCGTAAGAACAATAATTAACTTTTTTTGCATTTTCATTAGAAGTTTCGTAACCAAACCAATCACCACTTTGTTGTTTTTGGGAAAGACCACTTAAGACAAGTTTATATTTCATCATATTAATATTTGGGCGTTGATTAAAAGTACCATTTATCTTTGTAGTGCTTATAACTGGGATTTTAGTCCAGTTTCTACCATTGCTCTTATATTGTTGATTGCAATACTCACATTTACGATTCTCTCCACCAATTCGGTTAGAAGGAATCGCAATAGGATTAAATACATTCATTTGCTTGAAATTATAAATCGGATGTTGACCACGAACGAAAACAGATGAATATTCTTGCAAAAATTTATCTTCACAACCTTCGGAGCAAAGGAGATGTTCTGTAGCATTTTCTGCATAAGCAAAAAGATTTGGTTCAACTTCAAAGGTATATTCTAAGCGTTGACCGTTTGATAGAATTACAATTTGGTTATTTCTATCTACTTTAGAGATCTGAGAGTTTGTTCCATCAATTGAATATATTATAGAAAATATTACAGAGTAGTATGGTAAAATGACTGAACCACCGCAGCGTTCACAATATTTTTTTATTTCTTTGCTTTTGTTAAAACCAAACATAATAAAAGCCCTTCCTTTATGTTTCAATAATTTTTTTAATTCATAGCTGCAATTTTTTGAGCGATAATATCTCTCTCAACATTTTTGCTTATGCTTTCCACAATAATCTTGACTAATTTATCAACAATCGAAGGCGGATACCCCAAACTTGGAGCAAGTGTTTTACATAAATCCATTTCGCTTTCTCGAATTTTTCCATCAATCATCATCATAAAAACTAAGTCAAGTATTTGATATGCTCTGTCTTGAATATTTGTTGGTGGCGTAAATTTAACTTTGTGAGGATTTTTTAGAATTTCTTGAAATTCATTTGGTGAAAGTCCCCAACGAGAAGCGATATCAAACAACAATTCTTGTTCTCTTTTATCTATGTGCCCATCAGACATCGCTAAAGTCATCAAATTCATAATATGACTTTTCCTAATTTTTGTATCTTCACTGTCAAACCAAGACATTTTTCCTCCTAAAATAATTTTAATTCTTGTTTATAGTCCTCTCTCAGACCAGATGTTTTGTAGAGATTAATTTCATATTCTAAATGTTCATCTAAAAAAGCATCCCCAGCAAGTTCATAAACTTGATAAAATTTAAGAGCAATAAAATTAAGATAAACGGCAGGAATATGTTCATTTTTCATTTGTGCAGCTTTATGATAAGCACTTACAATTTTTGAATAAATTTCAATTATCTTATCATCAGAAGTTTTTTGAGTAGGCGCACAACCCCTTTCTTTAGCAATCCTTCGATAACCGTAAATTACTGCTTTTCCCGCTGTCTCTTTCGCTTCATCATAAAGAGTTCTAGGTTTTGATGAACCAAAAAGTTTTTTAAAAAAAGACATTTTTACACTCCTTACTTGGTTGCCTAACGGCGTGGCAACTAAGCCGCCGCCCAGAGCAGACGGCTAAGTTAGAACGACTAATTAAATAATTATAAAAATATTTCCATAGCAGTAGAAACTTGAATAAGAAACTAAAAACGGAACGACTAAC
>JAAYAN010000234.1 GCA_012719345.1 Ignavibacteria bacterium
AGTGGATATTATGTAAAAGGTGAACATGAGAAATGTTTTGCATATTCAGCACAAACAGTATGTGATAATAATGGGTTTGTATTAGGAAGTGTAGTAGTACCTGGCAATGTTCATGATTCACAATCTTTTCATCCTTTATATGAAGAAACAATCAAAAACAATAAAAACATCAAAAATGTTGTAGCTGATTCAGCTTATAAAACACCTATCATAGCAAAGACTGTACATGAAGACCATAAGGAATTAATAGCACCATATAAAAGACCAATGACAAAAGATGGTTACTTTAAGAAATATGAATATGAATATCATAGTGATGGTGATTTCTTTTCTTGTCCTGCTGGCGTAGTATTAACATATAGAACAACCAATAGAAATGGATATCGTGAATATCGTTCTGATGAAGCATCATGTAAAGATTGCCCATTAAAGGATCGATGCACTTTATCAAAAGTAAAAACACTAACAAGACACATTCACCAAAAACATTTAGATAATGTCGAAAAGATAAGATTATTTCCTGAAGTTAAGAAAATATATTCAAGAAGAAAAGAAACAATTGAAAGAGTATTTGGTGATACTAAATATAAACAATCACTTGGAATCACAACATTAAGAGGGCTTGAAAAAAATCAAAATCGAGTGCTCTTAATTTTTGCATGCCATAATCTCAAAAAAATGGCAACTTGGTTAATAAAAACCAAGACAAAAACAAAAGAAAGCAAAGAAAACGCAATTATTTCTTTGCTCAAAATTAAAATTGATAAAATAATCACTAAAACATCCAAAAAGAGAAGCAAAACAAAATGCTTCTCTTTTTAAAACCATATTTTGTCTACGGTCTGCTGAGTCTACATAAGTAGACTCTTTTTTATGATTTGTTTTAATTGTTGAAATTATTTACTTTTAATTTGTATAATAACAAAAAAGGTGATATAATTAAGTTGTGGCGGTTTATAAGCATAAAATATAGTGATAATCCGCCACAACTCTTAAAAAAATTAAGTTATGGCGGATTATAAGGAGATTTTTAAAAATGTTGATAATTGGAAGAAATAAAGAACAACAAACATTAAATGATCTTGTAGAATCAAAAAGACCAGAATTTCTAGCAGTATATGGTAGAAGAAGAGTTGGTAAAACCTATCTTATCAAAGAATATTTTAATCATTGTTTTGCATTTTATTCAAGTGGTGTAATTGGTGGAAACATTAAGACTAAGTTAAAAGTTTTTAATGATAGTTTGATTGAATATGGTTCAACAATTAAAACAAGACCTAATGATTGGTTTGAAGCATTTGCAAGACTTAAGCAATTAATTGATAAATCAACCATTGTTGATAGTGCCTCGGGGAAATTAGTCATATTTTTAGATGAAGTTCCGTGGATGGATTCACCTAGATCAGATTTTAAAGCGGCACTTGATTTGTTTTGGAACACCTATGCATCAAGTAATCCACGAATTCTTTTAATAGTATGTGGTTCAGCTACATCTTGGGTTATTGATAATATCATTGATGATGTTGGTGGCTTTTATAAGAGAGTAACAAGAACAATGAAAATTGAACCATTTTCTTTAGGTGAATGTGAAAAACTATTAACCTTAAATGATATTAATTATACACGTGCCGATATTTCATTATGTTATATGATATTTGGTGGTATTCCCTATTATTTAAATCTTTTAAATCGCAGATTAAGTCTCGCCCAAAATATCAATGAATTATTGTTTAAGGAAAATGGTGCCCTTCACTTTGAATATAATATATTATTTTCTTCATTATTTAAAAATCACCAAGTCCACATGAATTTAATCGAAAAAATATC
>JAAYAN010000235.1 GCA_012719345.1 Ignavibacteria bacterium
CCGGATGTATTTTCGTTAGAACAAAACTACCCGAATCCGTTCAACCCCGTAACAACAATAAAATATTCACTCCCCTCGCCTTTAAAAGGAGAGGGGTCGGGGGTGAGGTCAGTGTCACTAAAAATCTACAACATCCTCGGACAGGAAACAGCCACGCTTGTAAACCAAAACCAGGAGGCGGGGTTTTACGAAGTGAAATTCGACGGTTCGCAATATGCTTCCGGCGTTTATATATACCGTCTGGAAGCCGGCAGTTACACAGCCGTGAAGAAAATGATGTTGCTAAAATAACTTTTTGTTTTAGCAGGAATCCCGATGTTGTTTATCGGGAATGCTGAAGTAATTAAGAGTTAATAATTAAAAATTAAGAATTATTGTTACCCGGCAAATGCCGGGTTTTTCATTTTAAAAAATTCTTAATCCTTCATTTTTAATTATTAATTGCTTGACATTACCCCCCCCCATTTTTTATATTTGTAAACCTAAACAGCAAAAAGTTTTGGCGGTACAGAGGAAAAATTACCTGCCTGCTGTTTACAAACAAAAAAATACATAAGTAAAAATTTACGAGGGATTTTAATGCTAAAAACATTAATTTGTTTTATTGTTATTTTTATGATTCTGCCGCTTACGGCTCAGGTAAAAATAAAGGAGAAGGTTGAGATTAAACCGGAAGGGAAAGCAGTTATAAAAAACGGTATTCCGGAAACGCAGAATGATGATGATTCTAGCGTCTGGCCTGATAACGGGATAAAATATATGCAATATGGAGGAGAATTGCTTATTGATAGCTTTTATATCCCACATATTTATGATCCAATTGATAGCACAAATAATCTTTGGTGCGGCGATACAATTTTATTTAATGGCGAGAAAATAGAGCTATCTAAAAAATCACTTGGAACATTTAAACAATGGTCACCGATACAAACAAAATGGAACTGCTTTGTAGGGTATGAAGGGAAGGATACTTCAGTATACTTTGCGCCGGGGATAATGTATCTTGGGAGGCAGGATCCGGCTTTTTTATTGTATGCGTATTGGACATGGACATGTTATGAAGCACCACCAGAATATTGTTATAATCGATGTGTTGAAAATGGTGGTACAGATTGTAAAATGGAAAGGTGCTGTTCAAGTGTTGAATTGGAATATGTTACTCGACCATATGCAGGATGGGTTGATTATGAAATAAAAATTGATTCTTCCTTAGCAGCAATTCCGCCGGATTTCATAATGGAAAAGCTTGGCAATCCGTTTACACCGACTGAAAGTTGGACGGTTCCTTGTGATGGAGAATTGTTTATTCAGCTTGCATCATTAAAAAACCCATATAACGCAAATTATTTAAAAATGACTGAACCTGTAGATTCGGTTATTGTTGATAATTTGGGAACAATATTCGGACAAACAAAAAGTATCCGGCGCCTAAAGACAGGTGAAAAACTAAATATTGCCTTAAAGAGCGGGCACAGTATTGTTTCTGCTTCAAATATGTACAACAGGCTAGGGAAAACAAAATTTCTTAACCAAAGTTACGACGGCTCATCCTTCTGTTATTTCGATTTTGAAGACTGGACAGATTTATCATATCAGGATGTTACCTGTTATTTAATTTTTAAACCGGATGATATAACTGCTTTTCCAGGTTCTGTAAATGTTAAAGCAGTTAAAGATACTATTAGTATGGCAGATACAACAGATGTTATTGTAATGAGCAGAGATGAAGATGGTAATCAAAGTCAATTTGAAGAAAATAAATTATATGAAGTTAGTATAATGGAAGGCGGAGACTATTGCAGCATTTACTCTCCTCAGCTTAATGCCGTATCCGATTATTTTCCATCAATTCCTGCCGGATTTAAAGTTATAGGCGATGTAAACCCCGAATCTCCTGTTGAAGTATTGTTAAGTGTCGGCGATGAAGTAGAAGCACCTCTTGCAAAGATAGACCCCAACAGCAGAATAAGGGAAGGGATTAATACTTCAATTGAAAAGACATCAGATAATGCCGCAACTTCAGAAAATAACTACAACCGTTACGGCTTTTGCAGGATTGTTATTGATCCTTGCCATATCGATAGCTGCGGAGACGACTGGAAACCAACGGAAATTACTGATGCGAATTTTAAGGTGCTTGGATCAAATGAAGATTACACTTGGGTTGATGAAAAAGGAGTTACACAAACTGCAAACACTGGCAATGGTTGCGATTATATTAAAAATAATGAAGAAGGTATGACGGAGTATGGGAAAGTTTATTTATTATCAAAAATGCCAATGAATGGTGACTTAAATAGTACAGGTAATTACAAAATGCTTGATGAAGCTTCAATTGATGTTTGTGTTGATAAAAATACCGGGAAATGGCAGACAAAACTGAACAATATTAAAATCCCAATATTTAATAGCTTATGTGATATTCCACCAATAATTAGTGGTTATAACGCTTATGATATTAAAAATGGGACAACTGACGATATTTCAAATGCCGTTAAATACTTAATCAATGAGACAAACTATTTTAATAGTATTTATGATTATAATGATAAAAGATGCAGTGCCTTAAATAATTTATTCCTAACAATTAAGAATATTCATAAAGGTAGTTATTTTCAAAAACGGAGTTTAAGTTATTATGTTCCGGTATTTTCAACAAACTATATTGAAATGCACGAAGATTACCATGTAAGAAATATTAAGACAAATATCTTAAATTTATTTCAGAATGAAGAATTTAGTAATAGCCTAAATACTTTATCATTGCCATTTAATCCAACAGATTGTCCGGAAGATATTAAACAAGATTCTAAAAGCAGGTTACAAGATTATTTAACAGGTGAATTTATAAAAGAGTCAAATCTTCAAGTAAAACACGGACTAACCAATTACAGTCGTGAACCTGTTTTAGATAATGAAGGTAACGTTGCAATAGATGAAAATGGCGAAGTTAAAACAATACCTTTATACGAATTTGCTTCTGAATTAGACGCAGATATGGAAGCTATGATAATAACAAGAACAATACTAAAAAATATTGAAGAGTATAGAACTAGTATTTCTAATTGTAAATTTAATTGAGGATAAAAATGATAAAAAATATAATGTTGTGCTTTTTGTTGACTATATCAGTTCTTCCACAAAGTTATTGGGAAATTGCAGATACAAAACCTGTAATAGTGAATGATATAGAAAATAAAGATACATCGGATGCTAATTTAAAATCAATAATTAACAACCCTTATTCAATACCAAGGGAATACTATGCGGCGGCAATAATACTGGCAAATCGCGGTGAAAAAGAATTTTTGCTTGAAACTATGAAAATGGAAGTTCCTGATACAAATGATTATTATTTAATGTTAAAAGGGAAGGAAAATTTACTTACAAATTTAATAATTATGGGATATTACGGTAAGACTGAAGCAATTACTGGTTTAACTAGAATATTAAATGATCTTGATACTTATAATTGGAGTATTGCAGTCAAATATTTGACCGAAGTAGATGATTATAGCTATTTCGATGATGTTAAAACTCGTTTTCTAGAAAATCCTAATAATGGTTGGATGAGCGAAGTATTTTATTTATATGCTTTGAAAGAAAGTTATAAAGCGGAAGCAGAAGACATAATTTCAAGAATGATTTTAAATAATGACGAGTATTTTAGTATCACTTCAATATTATTAGGGAAATTAAATAAAGCCTTATTAATTGAGACACTTAATAATAAACTAACAAATACTGACAATACTATAATCAGACAAAAATGCTATTATTTTTTAAATAAATATGATAATGGAAATATTGCTGAACATACAATGAAAATGATTGAGACAGAAATAAATGCAGATGTACGGGCGTATGATTATTATCCTGATTATAAAGGTAGTTTCTTTTCTCCAATGAAAGCGACTGAACACTATGATGTCCCAGTATCTCACCCTAATAGATTTACTTATGAGTATGATATCACAATTCATGGTGACAATTGTAATCCAGAAAAGCGTCCATTTCTACAAACTAAATTCGTTAAATTTCTTTTAGATAGGATACCCGTAGAACAAGCAGAGAACTGCGGTGATTGCATTGATCGTATTTCGGAATATTTAGAAAGTTTCAAACCTTTCAAACCCGATTCAACTCATTCTTTGCAATATTTAATGGATGATTTTCAGAATTACCTTGAAGAGGTGAATAATTACGGGTGGATAAACGAAAACACAAAATACGCTGAATACAAAACGCAGCTTGAATATGCAGAAACAAAGATAGCAAACAACGAATTCGAAGAATGCCGGATGAAACTGGAAGAGTACAAAAATGGCATTCAGAACGATTTTGATAACGGACTGATAACCAACGAAG
>JAAYAN010000236.1 GCA_012719345.1 Ignavibacteria bacterium
TTCCCACCCCCAGCCCGCCTTCGGCGGGCAGAGCAGGCGGGCAAAAATTCCTTCCCCCAGACCCCCTTCCTTTTTGCCCGCCTGCTTGGGCTTCGCCCTGAAATTTTTTGAGCGAGCGGACGGCGGGACCTCAAATTAGGGTGGCGGGTGGGTTAAGAATTTTCTTTAACATTTTTATTATTACTCCATTCCTTTTCTAAATCAACAGTACCACTTTTTGGCCTCTTATTTTCTTCCAACAGATCAATATCAACTTTGACTGGAATATCCGAAGCTAAACCAGCAACAAAACAACTGCCAACTGGCAAAATAGGAATACTTTGAAATGATAGTTTATCAAGATAAGCAACAGCTTTTTCTACTGCGTTGATATCGTTGTCGTTAATCAATCTGTGAATAAAATAATTATGTAATTGAGAAATAATTGTTGGAGAAATATCATAAGGTCTTTGGCTCGCAATAGTTAAAAATACTCCAAATTTTCTACCTTCTTTGATTATTTCCTCAAATGTTTCAAGACGATAATCTTTCCATGTCTCACTTTCTCTTTGGGACATTGTTGATAAAATATTATGTGCCTCGTCAACGATAATATGCAAAGATGTTTTGTTGTTGGATTCTTTCTTTTTTTCGTATAATTGTTTGCAAACAATCAAAGGAATAATTTTTTTCATTTCAATATTTACATCTCTAAGGCAGAGAACGGTTAAATTGTTAATATCAGTTTCTCCATTTACTTCAATCAGTTTTTCTAGCATGTCAAATTTTCTAAAAGTCCTTCCAATCAAGGGTCCAATATGTTCTTGATTAGAATATCCCTTGATTGTTTCGCGAAAATAATTGAGAATAATTTTTAATTTTAATTTACTGAACTCATCATTTTTGAATTTCAAACTATCTACCGCCGTTTTTATTTTATTGTCGTAAATAGGAGTATTGTTATTAAAATTACTTGTATCGGTTGTTGACCAGTAATAATCGTTAGTGCCAGAATGAAAATGTAAATTATTTTCTATGTCTTTTTTTATGTTTTTTATTCCTTCTTCGCTCTCGTCAGAAACCAAATTTAAAAGTCTCCCAAATACTTCTACGACAACGCCTTCTCTTATATTTTTATCTTTTTTGTCTATAATATTTCTGCATATTTCCTCTATGTCAAAAATTACTCTGTTGTTAAATTTTTCCTCATCGTCTAAATAATCATTTCTCACAACTCTATCCAAAAACGGCTTTTGGGTTTTCTCCGTAGCTTCCAGTAAAACAGATAAAACTTCAACCTTGTTTAAATTCTCTTTCGTTATAGGATATTTTTTCTTACTTCCGTCTTTTCCTGTGGATAATTCATAAACGGTTTTGTTGATCGTTATCATATCATCGCCGATATACTCGCCATTAAAATCTATAATCACAAAATCAGATCTCTTTTTAAATTCTTCAAGATTATCAAATTCCTTGAATAATTCTGTGTAAATTTTTGCAAGCGTGTTTGATTTTCCGCTTCCTGTATTGCCAAATATTCCTATATGACTGGCAAACAAATTGTTTGCACCAAGGCGTATTGTTTGTGACGGCTCTTCTGTTAGATTCCCTATAACTATTGATTTTTGACTGTTTTTGTAGAACTGGTGAAGCGCATTAAATTCTTCTCTATTCAATAAAAAACACTCATTATCTATCAAGGGCATTTCTTTTATGCCCTGTTTGAAACAATTTCCCTCAAAATGTCCAAAAAGTGAAACCTGTAAAATTCTATTTATTTTAGTTTCTTCCTTGTTATATTCTTTGTTAAAATATTTTTCTTCAGATATAAATTCGCCTTCAACCTTACCAATAATACTGACAAAACCTTTGACAATTTTTACATAACCGCCAACTGAAACATTTTTGACTGTTTTGCCCTCAAATAGAATATGGGAGTGATTTTTATTTTTGTTCAACTTTATTTTTACAATTCTCCCATCTACAGACAAAACATGCCCAATTATAAAAATTGACTCCCTTATAAGCTCTCTTTCGATAGATTTAATCTTTGTTGTCATGGGCTATACTCTTAACAATTGACCCAAAAATCAATTCGGTAATTTTAGCAAGGTTTAATTTGTCTTTTTCCTCGTTGCTTTCTGGTTCAATAATTTCTATATTGGAATATCTCAATTTTCCGATTTGCATTTTATCTTTCATCTTTGAATCCGTATCTTGCCCGTGGCAAAACAGATAAATTTTTAATGTCGGATTAGAATTGGCACTCCTTATTGTAATTTCTCTTATATGCTCATCTTCCATTGAAAAACCCATAATAAACAAAACTGCATTTTCTTTTTCCAATTCACTGGAATACATTCGGAGTAATTCATAATAAGTTAAATCAATAACTGTTTCTTCAAGTTTTTTCCTTTCGGGATTCACTATCGCTAATTTTTTATACCCGTCATCAAACGCTTTTCCCGTTTTATCTTTCAATGAACTGTTAAAATGTTTGAGCTTTGAAAAAAATATTTTTTCTCCAATTTTTTCCCAAGTGAGCGAGCCATGTATTTTTATAAGATTAAAAATAGGTATCTCTGAAATGTTTTCAAAATGAAGACTCCGCTTTAAAATAGATTTTTTAAAATTACTCAAACTAAAAGTAGAATTTAATCTGCCTGAAAATCCGTCATTATATTCAATTCCGATTTCTTCAATGGCATTTTCCATTAAAATATCAATATTCGTAGTAAATATGTTTGCCTGCTTGCTCAAAATTGTATTTTTTCTGTGGAGTAAAATATGGCCGACAAACTCAAAGAAATTTTTATAAGCTTTATGCGTCGTCTCAAAATCAGTTTGTTTTGAAGCGTTTACATTTTCGTCAATAACATCCAAATTCGGCAACATTACTTTTTCAAAATATTCCTTTTTTATCTTTATCCTTTCATCTTCTTTCTTTTCACTTGACAACCTAGTTTCAATGTCGCCGAGCAATGGGAGAAAAGGACTAGACACTCCAGCCCCAAACAAAAAATTTACATGGGAACTTTGTATAACCTCTTTTATTTCTTGTATTTTTTGATTATCCATAATTTTTTTTATAAATTTCCTAATGGCGGAATTATGCTGTCAATTTCAATCGCATTTCTTGCAGGATTCCATTTTGCCACTCGCACAAATTTATTTTTATCAAATTCCAAAATATCCAAGCGATTGAAATGGACAAGTAATTGACTTAATGGCTTAGCAAGTCCTTTTGGCGAGATTAAAAAAGCAAATTCAGGTCTTAAAATTTTGCAATATCCGAGAAGCTGTGAAAGGTTTATCAAGCTCAAAGGCGTATCTTTTACCTCTACAAAAACTAAATTGCATTTATCTTTTTCCAAAATCATACCGAGCAAATCAACCCTTATTTTATAAGTCGCATATTCAGGAAAATATTTTGTGTATTTGTTGCGTTGTATGAAATCGCTTAGATCAACGGAATGCACATCATAGGTTTTTATAACTGCTTTCGGATGTTTATTTTCCAAATACATTTGCAACCATTTCAACATACTTGGATAAAGTGCGATTTCTTGTTTTGATTCGTAATTATTCATAGGCTTTTATATTATCGTTTTCCTCAAGAACAGCTACGAGTTCCGAGTAGTGATTAAAATGTTTTCCTTTTAGAAAAGCAGGCAATTTTTCAGAATTTTCTTCTGTATTTTGGGCTTTTTCTCTAATTCTAAATTTCTTTTCGCTTGAATTATCGCCAATTCCCGACTTATTCATTTTTGCAAGATCGGTTAATACTTCTTGCTTGTGCTTCAAATATGATCCGACAGGTAAAAATTGATTGGCAAATATTTTTACTTGATGTTCTTTGGCCCAAAATCCAGCCGCTTTTTTGAAGTTAGGATCACGAAAATTTGGGTGTCCGAAATCAATACTTTCAATCGGTATGCCGACTATCTCAAAAAGTTTGTATAAATCTAAAACCAAAAACCAATTTCTATGATCAACCTCAAGATAAATTCTTTGCTGGTCTTCTCTGCCGAATTGAGCATTTGAAGCGCGAACATATCCAGTAACATCAAAATAGCCACGCAGAAATTCTTTTTGCTTTTCTTTGTCTGCTTGAAAAATTGCCTTTGGTATTCTGAAAGAGTGATAATCGCTAAAATCGCCGTTTAGCAGATAGCTTAAAAATTGCCATGTTAAATCGGTATTTCGCCAAACAACTACAAGACTAACGCCTCTATTGTTTTCGTCATTAAATTTACTGACATCAAGCCCAAGCCGTTTTATTCTTTCAACGATTTTATCCAAGCTGTTTGATAAATAAATTTGAGTATCAAATTTTTTGCTTGGGTCAATCGGGCTTATAGCCTCCAAATTTTTGAATGGAAAATCCACGACCAATTTATTAAGTTCTGCGGATTTAATAATCGTGCCTCTACCGACAATCAAACCTAGAAAGTAGGCAACATCTTCGCTTAAAAATGATGATAATTTATTTGTTATGTCCATATTTTTTGAAAATTAAAATATATTCGTGAACCTTATTAACTATAAACTTATAGGGATAACCCAACGGTTTGCAATTATTATATTCCTTTTGCCTGTCCCAAATTAACAAATCCTCAAATGTAAGTCCGACCTCTTCCATTATTTTGGCAACATCGCTATGAAACGGATAAAATTTACTACCTTTGCGAATATCCATGACAACCATTACGCAATATCCGTTTTCGCGAATAGTTTTTGAAACTTCCGCCATTATTTTTTTCAATTCCTCAAGAAAATTGTTGTAAGATTCAATGTTTCCAATATCCTGAGTTTTGTTGGTGTAATTTCTGCCAATTTTCAAATCAGCACTTCGACGAGCGTTCAAAATATCCCAATACGGCGGAGAGGTTAGGCACAAATCAATACTGTTCGGCTCAATAAATTTTGTAATTTCTCTTGCGTCTTTTACAAAATAATTTATTTTGCCGTTTTCTTTGTATGGCAGATAATGATTATTGATTCTGCTAAAAAATAATTTTTGAAATTCGTCGCTGACATCAACACCATAAACATTCATTCCCTTTTTAAGTCCAGCAATTAAAGTGCTACCGCTTCCAGCAAAACAATCCAAAATATTTTTTCCTGATCCATTTGTTAAAACATCAATTATTCTTTCCGCTAATTGCAAAGGAAAAATAGCGGGGTGTTTCAATCTGTATTCTTCTTGGTTTTTAGCAATATCTCGCCAAATGCTAAAAGAATACTGCAACCAAGATTGTCCATCTAACTTATTTGCTCTTTTTGTTGCGAGGCTGGTTTCAATAAAATATAATCTTTCTTCGGTATTTTTTGGGTCATCATCTTTCTGATTTATACTTTTGTATCTCTTGTGAGTTTTTTTAAATAACTGCACCTTGCCCTTGCGTGTCAAAATATTTTTTATTTCGTTATCTGCAATTACTCCCTCGTTGTTATAACTTAGCAAAATATATTTTGCGCTTGCATTAGAAATCAAATAATCAAGGGCTTTACTCGCTCGTCCTTTATAGCAATATTCGGAAAGCTGATGATCATAGTTTCTCATTCCTGTTTTCCCTGTTATGACAGGTTTTTTTGCGCCGAACCATCCCTCGGCTACTAATTCCAAAATAAAATAGTTAGCCGCGTATTGTCTGCTATTATACGGCGGATCTAAATACAAAATATCAATATTTTTAATCTCTTTTATCAGTTCGTTTGCATTTCTTTTAAACGCTTTGTTATTTCTATTGCTTGGAATAATTTCGGGTGCAGTCAAAATTATTGGTTTAACCGCTCTTTGGTCCCAAATTTTTAAATATGCGCTGTAAGTTCCAGCAACATTTGAAACAAGATTTATAGCTTCAAGCAAAGCAGTAATTAAATAATAATATTCTAATTCGCTAACAACATCGGCTTTTTTCCATTCCTCAATTTTTTCTCTTATTGCATCAATTTTTTGTCCATTTTCATTTGAAAAATATCTGCGCCCCTCATTTCCGTCAGGACAATAATTTTTGAAAATAAAACTTTTTTGGGGCGACAAATTATTGAGGTAGCCAATTACATAATTTTGATCAATATGATTGACTCCTAAATGTTTTTTTAGTTTTAAAAATTTTGGTTCTTCATTCAGTTCAATATAGGTTTTTGCCAAAGCAAAAGAAAATTCTAAAAAGTCATTGGCAATTACTGTATAACCTTTTTTCTTGAAATGTTGAGCGACAACAGTGGTGCCAGTAAAAAGGTCAACAAATTTTGCGCCATGATTTAACTCGGTTTTTTTAACACCGATTTCTATTAAATCCAATAGTTTGTCTTTTCCACCGTAATAACGCATAAAATTTATTTTATTAAATCCTCAATAGGCGTATTTAACGCTTTGGCGATCTTTTTCAAAGTTTCAATAGTCGGATTGCCTTGTTTACCCGCTTCTATGTTGATAATCGTATTATTAGAAACATCGGCAAGACGCGCCAGTTTCTCTTGGGAAATACCCATTTTTTCTCTCAACCGTTTTACGGTTTTTGATATGTTGTTTTTACTTGACTCTGCCATAATTTATTAGTAATATTAAATTGTGGTATACTTATGTATGAATATGATTACATCCCACAATCTAATATTACCAAAATATTTGGGAATCGTAAAGGGAAAAGGGAGCAGAATGTCAAAAACGCGCGCACGGGAGGGTGGGGCAAGCGTTTTTACCGCTTTATTTTCTTCTTTTCGTATTTCGGCCCCGCCGTCCGCTCGCTCAAAAAATTTCAGGGCGAAGCCCAAGCAGGCGGGCAAAAAGGAAGGGGGTCTGGGGGAAGGAATTTTTGCCCGCCTGCTCTGCCCGCCGAAGGCGGGCTGGGGGTGGGAA
>JAAYAN010000237.1 GCA_012719345.1 Ignavibacteria bacterium
AAAACAAAGACCGCTATATATTAAAAATAGCTCTGGCAAAACAAAGAAGAAAATGGTTCAAAGGTTTATGGGATACTGCCAATAACTGTTCTCTACCCTTCTTTGCCCCTATTGCTTAATCTGGGTTTATATAATGGAAGAAAATACAACCGGAAATAATGGAGCTAAAGTATCCGGTAATATTTTCAACAGTTTTCTGCAACGAATAGAAAATTATTTTGCTTTGGAAATAATTGCGGTTGTTTTATTTGTTATTGTATCGATTTCAGGAATAACGAGTTTAATTGGCAGCGGTATTCAGATTAATAATATATTTATAGGAATAACTTCATTAAGTCTGATCATTTATTCTGTTTTCATTAAAAAAGTAAAATCATCAAATCTATCTTTAATCTTATTGCTATGCTTATTCATTGATTTAATTATCGGTTTAAATGGAAATAAACTTGTCGGTATTTCTTTTATTCTATATCCATTTCTTTTAGCTGAATTATTAAGTAAGAAAAATACGATTATTATGAGTTTAATACTCATTATACTGTATTTGTTTTTAAGTTATATGTATTTAAATGATATAGCTACAATAAAAATAGCCACAATAAGTTATTTAATTATTCTATTTATCAGTGTTCAAAGAAACACAAATACTAAGGATGTAAAAAACAAACTTATAGATGAAAATGTAATACTATGGGAAAATCTTGTAAACAGTCTGCCAGATATGATTTATCTTAAAAGTTCAGACAACACTTTTAAAAAATTGAATTATGCTTTTGCGCATTTCTTCCATGTTGAAGATGTATCCACAGTGATTGGAGAAAATGAAAAGAACGTTTTTCAAAACGAAGTAGCAGAGTTGCTTTTTAATGATGATTCTGAAATACTTAGCACAAACGAAGCTGTATGGGATAAAATATGTACTATTCATAACAATGATGACGGTCTGTACTATTTCAGCTGCACAAAAGTACCGATAAAAAATGAAAATAATGAAACAATAGGTTTGATTGGTATAATACGAGATATAAGTGAGCAGGTTGAAATTGAAAACGAAGTATCGCGTTATATAGAGGAACTTCAGGTTAACCGTGATCAGTCCGAAGAAGTTGCCGGACAGTTGGCATATTTAAATGTAAAACTTACGGAATCAGAAGAAAAACTTAAGGAATTAAATGCCAATAAAGATAAATTCTTTTCTATTATTTCGCATGACTTAAAAAGTCCATTTACCAGTCTTTTAGGATTTTCAGATTTTCTATTAAATGATATTGATGAAATGGAAAAAGATGAAATCAAAGAATTTGTTCAGAATATAAACAGTTCCGCAAAGGGTGTTTTTAAATTATTACAGAATTTGCTTGAATGGTCGCGGCTTCAAACAGACAGAATAGAATTCTTTCCGGGTCTTTTTGATATTGGAATACTGATTAATGACTTAAAAGATATTTATGTAGCAAATCTGATTCAAAAAAGCATTAAGCTAGAAATTACTCTTGATAATGATCTTAAAGTCTATGCCGATAAGAATATGATAGAAACTGTGATTCGCAATCTTTTATCTAATGCCATAAAGTTTACTCCAAACGGAAAAAAAATACATATTACAGCTAAAAGGAATGATGAATTCGTTTATGTATCGGTAAGAGATGAAGGGGTAGGAATATCTGAATCAAATATGAAAAAGCTTTTCAGGATTGACGAACATTTAACTACTGATGGAACTAATGCAGAAAAAGGGACAGGATTGGGTTTAATTTTATGTAAAGAATTTGTGAATAAAAATGGAGGTGAGATTCAAGTAAGCAGTGAAATTAATAATGGTACCGAATTTAAATTTAATCTTCAAATAAAAAACATTTTTAACAACTGAAATTACGTTACAATGAAGGTATTTTAAGTCTGTATTTTAATAGGTAACTCACCATTATTTTAAGCAAATATTCTTCGTTGTTGAGAGAAAGCAATTTGCAGACATGCTCAATTTCATCTTCACTCATTGCATTTAACAATTCAAGAAATATTTGATCTTCTTTCATAAGAAATAAATTAACAGAAAATTATTTATTAAAACATTTAAAGAAAAAAAATCCGGTAAAAACCGGATTTAATTATATAATATTATAAAATTTGTGGGCCCAGATGGAATCGAACCACCGACCCTCTGATTATGAGTCAGATGCTCTAACCGACTGAGCTATAGGCCCTAAAAAGAACGAGCACAAATATATTATAAACTTCAGTAAACCGCAATAATAAAATACTTTACCGAATAAAAAAAATTAAAATATCACATAAAATAATTTCTTAATAATAATAATTAAAAAAAAGTTTTTCTTATTTGATGGAATTTGTTATGTTATATAGAGAAATAATTATCGAATATAGCTCTAAAACATAGTATCATCTGTATCGATAATGGCATATAATTTGGTTTTACTGAAAAAAAAGAGAAAAATATGGTTGAACAGTTATTTCAAAAATACGAACCTTCAAACAGAAGCAATCTTATAGCCATTTTACAGGATATTCAAAACGTTTTCGGATATCTTCCCGAAAATGTTATTCAACAAGTTGCCGACTATTTGAAATTACCATTAAGCAGTGTTTACGGAGTGGCAACATTCTATAATCAATTCCGTTTAAAACCTTTAGGAAAAAATGTAATACGAGTTTGCCGGGGAACAGCATGTCATGTAAAAGAATCTGAAAATATTTTATCAGCCTTAGAACTTGAACTTAAAATTAAAGCCGGTGAAACAACGCGCGACAAATTATTTACCCTGGAAACTGTTGCTTGTATTGGTGCTTGCAGCATTGCTCCCGTAGTAAATATAAATGACGAGTATTACGGACGTGTAACTATCCGAGAGATACCAAAAATACTAAAAAAATTTAGACTTGAAAATAAAGCGCAAATTAAACAAAATACAGGTGAAGAATGAACAGATTTATTGAACTGTGCTGCGAAGAATGTTATCATTCTGAAAAAAAACCTTGTGAACATTTTATTCAGTGCGCAACAGAAGGAGCTTTATGTCATCATAATGCTGAATGTTCTGAAAAGATAAAAGACTTAAATGAAAGGCTTCTTTATATAAAACACGATAAACCATTGATATTTATAGGAATGGGAACTTGCGGACTTGCCTCGGGAGCGAAGAAAGTAAAACTTGAAATAGAGAAATATTTAGCAGCTTCGGAAATTGAAGCAGAGATTATTCCTACCGGATGCATCGGTTATTGCGCAAAAGAACCGATAGTAGAAGTTAAACTTCCGGGAAAATCAAGAATTTTATATTGTGAGGTTACTTATAAAGATGTTCCCGAACTGATTAAACAGACTTTGGTTGAAAAAGGAATATTTAAAAAAAAACTTTTGGGAAGTCACGAAAAAACAGAAAATGAAATTCCAATGTTAAGAGAATTGCCGTTCTTTAAAAATCAGGTAAAAATTGTTCTTGAAAACTGCGGAATTATTGACCCGACTAGTATTGACAGTTATATTGCTCACGGCGGTTTTAAAGGACTTGATAAAGCTTTAAGGATTTTAACACCAGATGATGTTATAAAAGAAATTATAGAAAGCGGACTTCGCGGAAGAGGAGGCGGAGGGTTTCCTACTGGGAAAAAGTGGGAAATTGCTTCAAGAAAAAAAACGGATATAAAATATCTTATCTGTAATGCGGATGAAGGAGATCCGGGTGCCTTTATGGACAGGTCTGTTTTAGAGAGCGATCCTTTCAGAATTGTTGAAGGAATGATAATAGGAGCTTATGCTATCGGGGCAAAAGAAGGATATATATATTGCCGGGCTGAATATCCTTTGGCAATTGAAAGACTTGAAAATACGATTAAGCAATGCAAAGAATATAAAATACTTGGTGAAAATATTCTTGGAAGCGGTTATAATTTCAATCTGAAAATAAAAAAAGGTGCAGGAGCTTTTGTATGCGGCGAAGAAACTGCTTTAATTGCTTCAATTGAAGGAAGGCGGGGAATGCCGAGACCTCGTCCTCCGTATCCTGCTGACAGCGGTCTTTGGGGAAAACCAACAATTATAAACAATGTGGAAACTTTTGCAAATGTTTCCTCAATAATAAAAAACGGCAGCGGATGGTTTTCAAAAATAGGAACAGAAACAAGCAAAGGGACTAAAGTATTTGCTTTGAGCGGAAAGATTGAAAACAGCGGGCTTGTTGAAATACCAATGGGTCTCTCTTTAAGAGATATAGTATTTAAAATCGGTGGAGGAATACCTGACGGAAGAAAGTTTAAGGCAGTACAAATAGGCGGACCTTCAGGCGGATGTTTGCCCGAAAGCGTAATGGATACTCCAGTAGATTACGAATCGCTTAAGAATGTTGGAGCTATGATGGGCTCTGGAGGATTTGTAGTAATGGATGAGAAAACCTGTATGGTTGATGTTGCAAAATTCTTTCTGACATTTATTACAAACGAATCTTGCGGAAAATGTGTGCCATGCCGCGAAGGCACAAAGAGAATGCTTGAAATTATTGAAAGAATTCCGAAAAGTTATAAATCTGCAAAAGATAAAACTGAGGAATTACAGAGATTTAAAGGAATTATTCATCTGCAAAGATTAGCTGAAGTAATTAAAGATACATCTTTGTGCGGCTTGGGACAAACTGCTCCTAATCCTATACTTTCGGGACTTAGATATTTCAGAGATGAATATGAAGCTCATCTTTACGAAAGAAAATGTCCTGCAGGAGTATGCAAGGAACTTCTTACTTATAAAATTGATATGGAAGTGTGTTCGGGATGCGGACTTTGCGTAACAAAATGTCCTTCGGGAGCAATTATCGGCGAGAAAAAAGAGCCGCATCAAATAATTGAAGCTCAGTGCATTAAGTGCGGTATGTGTATTGAAACTTGCCGTCTTGAAGCCATTCATGTTTATTAAAGCAAAGAGGATATAATGATTGAACTTACTATAAATAACATCAAGGTTCAGGCTGAAGAAAATATGACAATTCTTGATGCCGCAAAGTCTGTTGGAATACATATTCCTACTTTATGCCATATGAAAGATTTATTTCCAACCGGAGCTTGCCGTATCTGTGTTGTTGAAGTCGACGGAATGAAAGGTCTTATTCCGAGCTGTTCTTATCCTGTTGCAGAAGGAATGGAAATCAAAACAAATTCAACACGTGTAAAAAATGCACGTAAAACAATTGTTGAGCTTTTAGTTGAAAATCATCCTCAGGATTGCTTGATTTGCGTTCGCAACGGAAACTGCGAGTTACAAAATCTTGCAAAAAAATACTCTTTAAGGGAACATAGATATATTGGAGAGAAGAAAAATCACGCAATTGATATTTCAAGTTCCTCAATGGAGCGAGATCCGGCAAAATGTATTCTTTGTGGAAGATGCGTAAGAACTTGCAATGAAATTCAGAAAGTCGGTGCAATAGATTTTACAAACAGAGGTTTTCGTACGAATGTTACAACTCCATATAATAAAGGTTTAAATGTTAGCGATTGCATTTTATGTGGACAGTGTATTTTAGTTTGCCCGACTGCAGCTTTACGCGAAAGGAGCAGCACTAAGGAAGTAATGAATGCAATAAGCAACAAGAACAAGTTTGTTGTTGCGCAAATTGCTCCCGCAGTAAGAGCAACTATTGGTGAAGAATACAATCTTCCTTTGGGAAGCAATGTAACCGGTCAGCTTGTTACAGGTCTTAGAAGACTTGGCTTTAAAAGAGTATTTGATACTAATTTCTCGGCAGATCTTACAATTATGGAAGAAGCATCGGAACTTGCCGATAGAATTATTAATAAAAAAGTATTACCCATGTTTACAAGCTGCTGTCCCGGATGGGTTAAATATCTCGAGCATAATCATCCTGAAATGATTGATAATTTATCTACATGTAAATCACCTCACGAAATGGAAGGCGCTGTTCTAAAATCGTATTACGCTAAAAAAATGGGAATTGATCCAAAAGATATGTATGTGGTTTCAATTATGCCATGTACTGTTAAAAAATTTGAATCTGCCAGACCGGAATTAAATTATAATAAAATCCAGGATGTAGATGCAGTTTTAACAACCCGCGAACTTGTGAGACTTTTCAATATGATGGGAATTGATTTTGATGATCTTCCGGAAGATGAATTTGATAATCCTCTTGGCGAATCTTCGGGGGCGGCTGTAATTTTCGGAACATCGGGCGGTGTAATGGAAGCAGCGCTGCGTACTGCTTATTTTAATATAACCGGAAAAGAACTTGAAAAACTTGAATTTTATGATATAAGAGGATTAGAAGGAATTAAAAAAAGCATTATTCATATTGGTGAAATGGAATTGAATGTTGCGGTAGTAAACGGAATAGGAAATGTTGAGCAAATGATTTCCGAAATAAAAGAAGGAAAAATAAAATACCATTTTATCGAAGTTATGGCTTGTCCGGGCGGGTGCATAAACGGAGGAGGCCAACCGATTCATCAAAAACCTGAAAAAGTTAAAAAGAGGATTCAGGCTCTATACGAAATAGATCAGAAAATGAGTAACAGAAAGTCTTATAATAATGTTTCAATTCAAAATATTTATAAGGAATTTTTAATTGAACCAAATAGTCATATTGCACATAATATTCTTCATACAAGTTATACGGATAGAAGAAAACTAATTAAATAATAAAACGAGGCAATTATGGCGGGTGCTATAGTAACTACATTGGCACATAAATGCAAACGCTGTTATTCATGTGTAAGAGAATGTCCTGCAATTGCAATCAGAGTGATAGACGGGCAGGCATTTGTGATGGAAGAAAGATGTATTGAATGCGGTCATTGTGTTAAAGTTTGTTCGCAGAATGCAAAAAAAATAAGTGATGATATAGATAAAGTTATTTATGATTTTATCCCTTCGGGAGAAACCATTGCAATTCTTGCCCCTTCATTTCCTGCTTCGTTTGTTAACCAAAGTAAAAAAGTTATAACGGGATTGAAGATATTAGGTTTTAAATATGTTACAGAAACAGCTTTCGGAGCTGATTTGATAAGCGGGTATTATGAAAAAATACTTGAAAACGAGATAGAAAAAACAATTATAAGTTCAAGCTGCCCTGCTGTATGTAACCTGATTGTAAAATATCATCCAGAACTTGTTGAAAATCTTGCCGAAATAGTATCGCCTATGATAGCAATGGGACGTTATCTTAAAGAATATTACGGAGATGAAACTAAAACAGTATTTATCGGTCCCTGTATAGCAAAAAAAAGTGAATATATTGATGCGAATGTTGAAAAAGCTATTGATGCAGTTTTAACATTTTCTGAACTGAAAGATATATTTGGCAGACTTAATATTGATTTAAGCATTCTTGAAGACGGGCAGTTCGATCCTCCGGCAGCTCTATTGGGTAAATCATATCCGCTATCGGGCGGACTATTAAAAACAGCAGGAATATCAAATGATATTTTAAATAGCAAAGTTATAACTGTAGAGGGAAAAGAAAAAGTTCTTCAGATATTGGAAGATATTAAAAGCGGAAAAACAAGGAATAAATTTATAGATATATTGTTTTGCGAAGGATGTATTTCGGGTCCGGCTATGGACACAGACCTTAATTATTATTCCAGACGTGAAGAAGTTATTAAAAACATTGAAAATACAATTAGTTCTACTGATAAAAATGTTTGGAAAAGCAAGATATTCAATAGCAGACATTTAGATTTAAGCAGGAAATTCAAACCCGACATCAAAAGACGACCTATGCCTGATGAAGAAAAAATTAAAGAAATTCTGGCACGATCAGGAAAGGTAAAAAAAGAAGATGAGTTGAATTGCGGAGCTTGCGGTTACCATACTTGCCGCGAATATGCAATTGCAATAGCTAAAGGTCTTGCAGAAGAAGCTATGTGTCTACCGTATTTAATTGAAACTCTTGAAAAATCGTACAAGGAGTTAAAAGAAACAAAGGATCAGTTGCAAAGCGCAGAAAAACTTGCTTCAATAGGGCAGTTGGCTGCAGGAGTTGCTCACGAATTAAATAATCCGCTTGGAACAATTATGCTTTTTGCATCAATGCTAAAGAGAGATTTAAGGAATAAAACAGATAATAGCAACTGGATTGAAGATACCAATACGATTTTAGAAGAAGCAGGCAGATGCAAAAATATTGTAATAAATCTTTTAAATTTTGCCAGACACGGAAAGTTAAAAATAACAGACGTAAATGTTAAAAGTCTTATTACAAAAGCTCTTAGGAACTTTTCTGTAAATCCGGCTTACAGCGATATTATTGTTAATGTTAATTTCAATTCGGATAAAACAGAAATACAAGGTGATGCCGACCAGCTTATGCAGTTGTTTCTAAATATTATCGGAAATGCATTTGAAGCTTTAGAAGGAGCAACAATTAAAAATATAACAATCAATATAAAAAACGATGGTTCTAATCTGATTACAGAAATTATAGATACAGGCTGCGGCATTTCGGATGAAAATATGAACAAACTGTTCACCCCTTTCTTTACTACAAAAAAAATGGGAAAAGGCACGGGACTAGGTTTAGCAATAAGCTACGGAATTATTAAAATGCATCGCGGAGAAATAAAAGCTCAAAGCAAGCTTGGAGCGGGTGCTGTGTTTACAATAAAAATACCGTTTAAAAATGAAATTCAAATTACAGGAAAATAAAATGGGAATAAGGGAAAAAGTAAAAAAAATACTTATTGTTGATGATGATATCGATCTGCTTGAACAAAACAAATTACTACTCGAAAACAAAGGGTTTAACGTTTTAACGTGTGAATCTGGAGAAGAAGCCTGGATGCTTTATCAAAACGAGAATCCTGATGCAGTTGTTGCCGACCTTATTATGGAACATCACGATTCCGGTTTTGTGCTTTGCCATAAAATTAAAAAGACCGAACACGGTAAAGTGATTCCGGTTTTTATACTTACATCTGCTACATACGACACAGGCTTTAAATTCAGTGCTTCCACATTCGAAGAAAGAGACTGGATAAATTGCGATGCTATTTTAAATAAACCTGTTTCGGTTGAAGAAATTATAAAAAAACTTGAAAAATATTTCAGCATATAGAGAAATATTTATTTATATTAAAATATATAAACAAACTTTAATTTATTTTGGAAAATATAAACCCCAAAATATTAGTTGTTGACGATGAAAAAGGTTTGCGGCTTGGAACCCAGCGTCTGCTTGAAAATGAAGGATATTTTGCCGATACCGCGGAAAACGGCACTGAGGGGATTGTCAAGGCTTTATCCGAAGATTTTGATATAGTAATTATTGATTTGAGAATGCCTGATATTGAAGGCATTGAAGTGCTGAAAAAAATTAAAGAGAATAAGCCAAACACAGTTTGTTTTATTGCTACAGCCTACGCAAGTTACGAAACCGCAGTTGAATCTACACGAATAGGGGCATACGGATATATTCCCAAACCATTTACTCCTGAAGAACTTATTTATCAGGTAGAAAAAGCTTTTACTCATAGAAAGTTGCTTTTGGAAACAGAAAGACTTACACGTGAGAAAGAGGAACGTCTTCTTGAAATTGCTTCCGAAAAAAGCAGACTTAATACAATAATTAAATCGTTAAAAAGCGGTGTGCTGGTAATTAATTTAACAGGTGAAACCGCTTATTTTAACAGCAGCGTACTTCAATTACTGAACATTAATGAGCTTAATTTAGGGGAGTATGTTCTTGATAAGCTTCCAAATAAAATTAATGAGATGGTGAAAAAATATCTTAAATTGGAAGAAGATATTCATAAATCTTATTCAGTTCAAATTGAAATTTATCCTGGTGAGTTGTATATTGATGCGTATTGCTCGCCTGTACCAAATCCCGATAATTCCTTAGCCGGTGTTGTTGTAATTATCAGAAATATTACTGAATATAAGCGGATTGAATTGGTTAAAAATCAGTTTGTTTCGATGGTAGCTCACGAATTAAAAACACCTGTAGCAGCTGTTTTGGGTTTCCTGAAAATAATTCTGGATCCGAACTTGAATGTTTCGGAAGAAAAGAAAACGGATTTTTTAATTCGTTCATCGCACCGGCTTGAAGATTTGCTTCATATGGTAAATGATCTTCTTGATATATCCAGACTTGAACTTAAAAATAAGGAAAAGGAGCTTATTGAAGTAAATTTATTAGATTGTATAAATAATGTTATCGAATTTTTGCATAACGAAGCCGAAAAAAGAAATATCAACATTAATTTTGAAAATAATATTAAAGATCCGGTAATTACTGCTAATCCTTCGGAGATTAGCAGAATATTAACTAATATTTTAAGCAACGCAATAAAGTATAATAAAGAAAGCGGAAATGTTACTATAAATCTTGGAATTAACAGTAACTATTATTTTATAAAAATAGCAGATACCGGAATAGGTTTGCGTCCTGCAGAAAAGGAAAAACTATTTCAGGAATTTTACAGAGTAAAAAGCGAAAAAACACGTGGAATAAGCGGCACAGGTCTCGGTCTTTCAATTGTTAAAAGACTTGTAGAATCGTATGCCGGCAAAATTGAAGTTGAAAGTGAAATAGACATTGGAACAGCGTTTACCATATTTTTACCAATAAATTAATTACAAATTAATTGGGAGTGCATTATGGAATTAATCGCGATAATCGATGATGATTCGGACATCATCGAAGCAAGTTCACTCGTTCTGGAATCCAAAGGTTATAAAATTGTTTCTGCATCCAACATTGAGGAGGGATATAAACTCATAATTCAAAAAAAACCCGATTTGATAATACTTGATGTTATGCTCGATGAACCTGATGACGGGTTCTTTCTAGCCCAAAAGCTGCGGCGCGAAGATATTAAAATACCTATACTTATGTATACCTCGGTTTCTAAAACCGTAGGGATGGACTTTGACGCAAGTGAAATTGTACCTGTCGATGATTTTGTAGAAAAACCAATTTCCCCTGACGAGTTAATTCTTAAAGTACAAGAATTACTTAAAAAGAATTAAGGAGGTTTAAATGTTATTGGCAGAAAAAAATTCTCTTACCGAAGAAATTGAAAGACTTGTTGAAAAATACGGCAGCAACCGTTCAAGTCTGCTTCCTGTTTTACAGGATATCCAGCGAAATCACAGATATATATCGGAACATGCCCAGCAGGAAATAGCGCGTGTACTGGATATACATCCTGTAGAGGTTTACAGTGTAATCTCTTTTTATTCTTTTTTAAATACAAAGCCCAAAGGGCGTAATATTGTAAGGTTATGCCGCACAATTACATGCGATTTAGCCGGCAAAGATTCAATTGTTAAAGCAGTTGAAAGAGAATTGGGTATTAAATTCGGAGAAACAACCAAAGATAAAAGAATCACTCTCGAATTTGCGAACTGCCTGGGTATGTGCGACCAAGGACCTGCAATGCTTGTCAACTACAAAGTATACACAAAATTAACACCCGAAAAGGCAGTAGAAATTTTAAACGAGCTTAAATAGAGGCAGTTATGACAATTACAAAAACAAAACGTACCGGATCAGTTATTTTTTCGGAATACAAAAGCGGGGAAAGCATAAAAAAAGCTCTTTCCCTTAAAAGAGATGACATATTATTCGAAATGAGAACATCCAAGCTGAAAGGAAGAGGAGGGGCTGGTTTTCCTACAGCAACAAAATGGATGCTTGCCGCTGCCTCCATTAGCAAAGAAAAATTTGTTATATGCAATGCAGACGAAGGTGAACCGGGAACATTCAAAGACAGGGTGCTTTTGCTGGAATATCCTGAACTTGTAATGGATGGAATGGTTGTGGCAGGATATACTATCGGAGCAGAAAAAGGGATAATTTATCTTAGAGGCGAATATGAATATATGATTCAATCATTAGAAGATTATCTTGAAAATATGAGAAGAGAAAATCTTCTTGGGAATAACATTCTTCAAACAGGTTTCAATTTTGATGTTTCAATCAGAATGGGGTCGGGTGCATATGTATGCGGCGAAGAAACAGCCTTAATAGAATCCTTGGAAGGGCAAAGAGGAGAAGCCCGCAATAAACCTCCTTATCCGGTGAATACAGGTTTTTTAGGGAGACCTACAATAGTAAATAATGTTGAAACCTTATGTGCCGTATCGCATATTGTTGTTAAAGGAGGCGAATGGTTTAAAACATACGGAACGGATAAATCAACTGGATCAAAATTATTTTCAATCTCAGGGGATTGTAAATATCCGGGAGTTTATGAACTTCCCTGGGGCACTTCTATTAATGAGCTGCTCGATAAAGTCGGTGCTTCGCATACAAAAGCTGTACAAGTTGGCGGAGCATCGGGAATTTGTCTATCGAAAAATGAGTTCGACAGGAAACTAAGTTTCGAAGATGTTCCTACAGGCGGTTCGATAATGATTTTTAATGAAACAAGAGATATGATTAAAATTCTTAAAAACTATATGGAATTTTTTGTAGAAGAATCCTGCGGGCAATGTACCCCTTGCAGAATAGGAAATAAAAAGCTTTTGGAAGGAGTTAAAATGATTGAAGAAGGGACAATTACTTATTCGTACCTGAAAAGTCTTCGCGAGCTAGGGCATACAATGCAGGTTGCTTCAAAATGCGGATTGGGACAATCAAGTCCTAATTCTTTCATTTCTATAACAGAAAAGTTTAAAGATGAAATATTTAGATACGGTAACGGAGGGAATAATGGAAAATAAAGATTTCAGAGCGCCGTTAAGTCAAAAAGCCCATACAGTTGAAAAACCAGCTGAACCGAATCAGATTGGCGGAACTGTTTCGGTTGAAATAAACGAAAAGAAAATTTCGGTTCCTCTTGGAACTACAATATTGGAAGCCTGCCGGCAAAACCAGATTCATATTCCTACACTTTGTTATCACGACGATCTTTGCATAGCAGGAGTATGCAGGATATGCGTTGTGGAGGTAGAAGGAATGCGTACTTTGCAAGCTTCCTGCGCATTTCCTATTACAGCTCCTATAAAAATTAAAACAAGTACTTCGTTAGTACGAAAAGCCCGCAGAGATATTATCGATCTTATGTTAAGCGAACATTACGGCGAGTGTTATTCCTGCGTTAAAAACGGTAATTGTGAACTTCAAAATCTTGCAAAAGAATACGGGGTGGATTCATATAAATTCGGCCATGTAAAAGAACCTTTGTTTGAAATTGACGAGTCATCCTATTCGGTTGTAAGGGATATGACAAAATGCATAATGTGCAAAAGATGCGTTCGTACCTGCATAGATCTTCAGGAAGTAGGTGTGCTTGAGGCGGTTGGGAGAGGACACGAAACGCATATAAGCACTTTTATGGATAAACCTTTAGGTGAAGTAATCTGCATAAATTGCGGACAATGCATTAACAGATGTCCCACAGGTGCTTTGCATGCACAGGATCCTTCGGATGTAGTCTGGAGTGCAATTGACGATCCTAATAAACACGTGGTAATTCAGACAGCACCATCGCCGCGTGCTGCTATTGGGGAAGAGTTTGGTCTTGAAGCAGGACATTCGCTTACACAGGAATTAAATACAGCTCTTAAAAGAATTGGTTTTGATGCGGTTTTTGATACAAACTTTACTGCAGATTTAACAATAATTGAGGAAGGCACAGAGCTGATTCTAAGACTTTACAAAGCCTTAGCGGAAAATGATAAAAGTGTTGCTCTACCTCAATTTACATCTTGTTCGCCGGGATGGGTAAAATATCTTGAACATTTTTTTCCTGAATATATAAATAATTTAAGCTCGGCAAAATCACCTCAGCAAATGTTCGGAGCATTAATTAAAACTTTCTATGCGGAAAAATCAGGAATTAATCCTGAAGATATTGTAAGTGTGGCAGTAATGCCTTGTTCGGCCAAAAAGTTTGAATGTAACAGACCGGAAATGCAGGACAGCGGATATAAAGATGTGGATTTTGGATTGACAACACGAGAATTGGCAAAAATGATACGCGAAGCAGGAATATATCTGCCTGAAATGCCAAAAACACATTTCGACAGTCCTTTTGGCGATGCTTCGGGAGCCGGACTTATTTTCGGAGCAACAGGCGGAGTTATGGAGGCTGCTATAAGAACGATTATTGAATTTGTAACAGGTGACAAAACTGAAGATGTGTTCGAAAACGCAAATGTTATTCCCGTAAGAGGTTTCGATGGAATAAAATATCTTGAAATACCAATTACAGAAGTTGGGGAAGTTCCAGATTTAATCAAACATCTTATACCGGACTGGAACTGGCTGAAGGGAGTAACTATAAAGGCTGCTGTGGTTCACGGAACAGCAAACGCCAAAAAAGTAATGGAGGATATTATAGCAGGCGGAAAGTTCAGCGGATGCCATTTTATAGAATTTATGGCTTGTCCCGGCGGATGTTTAGGCGGAGGCGGACAACCTATCCCGACAAACGAGGAAATCCGTAAAAAAAGAGCTCAGGCAATTTATGCCGAAGATGAATCGCTGGAAATACGAAAATCGCACGAAAATCCTAATATTGTTAGAATTTATAAGGAATACTTAAAAGACGGTCCTTGCGGACATAAATCGCACAAGCTTTTGCATACGCAATATATTAAACGGGGCAAGTATATTGCTTAATTATTATAAATAATGACTTAAAAAAATCCGGATTTAGATGCCGGATTTTTTATGTGCTTCAAAATTATTCATTATAGTGCTCTAAATCAAAATTGATTCTTATATTTGTTGTTGAAATAATAAAACTTATAACCAAATGAATTATTTACACGCTAACTAAAGTTTAACATTAATCTGATTTGAAAAAAAAAATGAAAAAATCTGGTAAGAATGCTCCTGTAGAAAAAAATACTGCAAAAAATAATAAACTAAAAGTAAAAGAAGAAAATACTGTAATTAGGAAAAAAGCTCCTAAATGGTTTTACATTGCTGCATATTTAATTCCGGTAATATTTATAATTGTTCTGGAAGTCAGTTTGCGTTTAGCAAATTACGGGGACGATTACACCCAATGGATTGATGCCGGGCAAGGCAAATACATGCTAAACAGGGATATTGGCAAAAAATATTTTTTTAGCGAAGGTTTTGTCCCTTCTGTAAGCGAAGATTATTTTGATATTGAAAAAAAACAAAATTCTTTCAGGGTATTTGTTTTAGGAGGCAGCAGCGCGGAAGGATATCCTTTTAGTCCGCCCGGATCTTTTTCCCGATATATTAGGAAACGACTCGAATTAACTTATCCGAATACTCCTGTTGAAGTTGTGAATATAGCAATGACCGGAGTAAATTCATATACGATGCTTGACTTTTTACCCGGAGTAATCGAGCAAAAACCTGATTTGGTTCTTATTTATGCCGGGCATAATGAATATTATGGCGCTTTAGGTGTAGGATCAGTTCAATCATTTGGTTCTTCGCGAACTGTTATAAGGTTGATGTTATTTCTGAATGAATTCAAAACAACGCAGTTAATTAGAAATTTTATCAAGTGGGTTGTTAAATCTACTTCCTCATCTGAAAAGGACTTTACTGGCACGTTAATGTCAAAAATGCCCGAAGACAAAAATATATTATTAGATTATGAAGTATATAACGAAGGTATCGAACAATTTTAAGAAAATTTAGCCGATATGCTCTCTATTTTGAAAGAAAATAATATTCCTGTAATTCTCAGCAGAATAGCAAGTAATCTTAAAGATCAGCCCCCTTTGATTTCAGCTAAAACAAAAGATTACCCTGATGCCGACGAGGTTTTTTGTTTTGCAAATGAAACGCTTAAAAACGGAAACAGGAAAAAAGCTGATTCCTTATTCCGATTAGCAAAGGATTTGGATGCGCTTAAATTCAGGGCTCCCGAAAAAATAAATGATGCTATTTCTGATTTGGGTGCAAAATACAATTATCGTGTAATTCCGGTTGATTCAATTTTTAATTCTGTAAGTCCTGATGGAATTGTTGGAAATAACCTTATGGTTGATCATCTTCATCCTAATTTAAAAGGATATCAGTTAATTGGGAAAACAATTTACGAATGTATGGACAGAATGAACTATTTACCTAAATCAGAAAATCCTAAATTTCCGCTTTTTAAACAGGATAGCATAACAATTGCAAATTTTGTTTTTTCAAGACTTGATTCAGTTATGGGAAATTACAGTGTTTCATTATTAAAATGTAATTGGCCTTTTGCAAAGAAAAATTTGGATTTAGAGAATTTCCAGCATAGTGATTTTATGAATTTCTTTAAACCAAAAGACTTTATCGATTCCATTGCTGTTTTTAGAATTGAAGGAATGTCCTGGTCGGATGCTCATCTGCTTGCTGCAAAAACTTATTTATTGAAAGATGATATTAAGAATTATTTAAAACATATTGATATATTGCTTAATCAATATCCGCTGTTAGGTGATTTTAATAGTTTAATTACATACTTCTATTACCGAAATAAAATTGATCTTATTGATTATTCTACAAAACGAGTAGGAATAATACAATTTTACAGAGGCAAAACTGATGAGGCTATTGGTTATCTGGAAAAGACATATCAATATTTCCCAAAAGACATTCAAGTTTTATATTATTTATCATTTTCTTATTTCAAAAAAAACAATTATGAAGCTGCTTTGAAAAAGATTAATGAATGTTTATCAGTGAAACCGGATTATTCCGAAGCCGTAAAATTGAAACAAGAAATACTAAAAAAAATATAGAATTATTTATTAAGGATTTAATACTATTAAAAAGTACACTATTTTTTAACTTTTAATTGAATAGAGGAAATATGAAACCACAATTAATCCTGATGTTAGCAATTTTCTTTTTTACTTCACTTTTAAGCGCGCAAGATTTTGAACGCGAAGCTCCTGCCGGTTTTGATGTTTTTAATCCGGATATTAAACATGGCAAACTTGATACTGTTCAATATGATTCGAAAACAGTTGGTGTTAAACGAAATGCTGTAATCTATACCCCTCCTGGATATTCCAAAGGTAAAAGATATCCTGTTTTATATCTTTTACACGGCATAGGCGGAGATGAATTTGAATGGCTTAACGGCGGACAGCCGCAGATTATTTTAGATAATCTTTTTGCCCAGAAAAAAATTAAACCAATGATTGTTGTTCTTCCAAATGGCCGCGCAATGAAAGACGACAGAGCGACTGGTAATATTATGGAACCCGAAAAAGTTCAGGCATTTTCAACATTCGAAAAGGATTTGCTTAATGATTTAATTCCGTTTGTAGAAAAAAAATATTCTTGTTTTAAAGACAGAGAAAACCGTGCTATTGCAGGTTTATCGATGGGTGGCGGGCAGTCCTTAAACTTCGGTTTAGGAAACCTGAATAAGTTTGCCTGGGTTGGCAGTTTTTCTGCCGCTCCTAATACTAAAAGTCCGGAACAGCTTTTACCAGATACTGAAACAGCAAAAAAGAAATTAAAATTATTGTGGATTTCGTGCGGTGATGATGATAACCTCATTTTTGTAAGTAAAAACACGCACGATTATCTTGTTTCTAAAGATGTACCTCATATTTTTTATATTGAACCGGGAGTACACGATTTTAAGGTGTGGAAAAATGGTTTGTATATGTATAGCCAGCTGATTTTTAAACCGGTTGATCAATCAAAATTTAATAAATACAGTCTATTAGGATTACCGGCTTCTTCAAATGTAAGAGGAGCCAAATTCCCGCAGATTTTACCGGATAGCCGCGCATTATTTAAAATTAAAGCTCCCGATGCAAAATCGTTGCAAATTGATCTTGGTAAAAAATATGATATGGTAAAAGATGCTGAAGGTAATTGGGAAGTAAAAACCGAACCTTTAAGTGAAGGATTTCACTATTATTCTCTTATTGTTGATGGAATTGCCGTAGCCGATCCTTCGAGCGAAACTTTTTACGGAATGGGACGTATGGCAAGCGGAATTGAAGTTCCTTTCAAGGGAGATTCGATATACGCTTTTAAAAATATTCCTCACGGAGATATAAGGATTAAACGATACTATTCAAATGTTTATCGCCAATGGAGGCAGTTTTACATATACACTCCGGCTGGTTACGATGAAAATCAGGATAAAAAATATCCTGTGCTTTACATATTACACGGCGGCGGCGAAGATGAAAGAGGCTGGGCTGTGCAGGGAAAAACCGATTTAATTCTTGATAATCTTATTGCAAATAAAAAAGCAGAACCGATGATAATTGTAATGCCAGACGGCAATACAAATACAGATTTCGGCGGATTTGGCGAAGGAGCTCTTAAAATGTTCGAATCCGAATTAAAACAATGTGTTATTCCCTTTGTAGAAAAAAACTATCGCGTTAAAACAGATTCAAAAAGCAGAGCTCTTGCAGGATTATCTATGGGAGGTTTGCAGACTTTGTATGTTGGAATCAACAACAGCGAATTATTTTCGTATGTTGGTGTATTCAGTTCAGGATGGTTAATTGGAAGAATGGACGAATTAGCAAATCAACAATACAGCTTTATGAAAAACAATGCTGATAAAATAAATTCGAACTTCAAACAATTTTGGCTTTCGATGGGCGAAAAAGAAGATATCGCTTACGAAAATTGTAAAAAAATGATGGCGGAATTTGATAAAATGAATATCCGTTATACATACAGCGAATATCCAGGCGGACATACCTGGCCGGTTTGGAGAAATAATTTATTTAATTTTTCGCAATTATTATTTAAGTAAAATTATTCGAGGTACAAAAGTGATATTTAAGAAGAATATTATATACTTAGTGTTAGCTGCTGTTTTATCAACAATAACTGTTGCACAAAAATATCAAAGCGATAATCTTGACGGAACTTATACAAATCCTGTAATTGCTGCTGATTTTCCCGATCCGGATGTAATAAGAGTAAATGACACTTATTATATGATTACAACTACTATGTTTGTTTTTCCCGGGGTTACTGTTCTCAAATCAAAGGATTTGGTTAATTGGGAATATTGCAGCAATGCGGTTCCGCGATTCGATTTCAGCCCTTGTTATAACCTGGACGGATGTAACAGATACGGTAAAGGTCAATGGGCAACAAGTTTAAAATACAACAACGGTAAATTCTATCTTCTATTTATAACTCTCGATGAAGGCGGTTTTATTTGTACCTCGGATAAGGCAGAAGGACCCTGGGAGATTAGAAACTTACCAAAAGGATTTTACGATCCGGGTCTTTTTTTTGATGATGACGGGAAGATATATGTTGCCCACGGTTACGGCACAATTTATATAACAGAACTTAATCCCGATTTTTCTCCCAAAGGCGATGATGTTCAAGTATATAAAGGCGATTTGCGCGGCGGACTTGAAGGAACCCACGTATATAAAATAAATGGTTTATATTATTTATATTGCACATACGGGGGGCTTGCCGGAATGCAAGTTGCTTTGCGCTCAAAAAATATATATGGTCCTTACGAGCAAAAGCTTTTAATAAATGAATTAACGTACGGTCCAAATTACGGAATACACCAGGGAGCATTAATAGAGACACAAACCGGTGAATGGTGGACGATTCTTTTTGTTGACAGCGGTCCGTTCGGAAGATTTCCCTCGTTGCAGCCGGTTACTTGGACAGATGGCTGGCCAATGATTGGAATTGACAGCAAAGCGGTAACAAAATACAGAAAACCAAATGTTGGCAAAGAATATCCTGCAGCTATTTTCCCTACATCTGATGAATTTAACGGCTCAGAACTTCCTATGCAATGGGGATGGAACCATAATCCTGATCCGGAGCAATGGAGTTTATCGGAAAACCCGGGATTTTTAAGATTAAAAACAGTCCGGGTTGTTGACAGTCTGCAAAAAGCGCCCAATATGCTTACACAAAGAATTTTTGCCCACTATTCGGATTCTGTTATTTCTTACGGAACAACAAAAATAAATACCGAAAATATGAAAGACGGCGATATTGCAGGGCTTGCTGTTTTTCAAAATCCATACGGATTTGTAGGGATTAAGAGATATGGCGGAAAAGATTACATAATAATGTCGAATAACGGCAAAACGATAGATTCTGTTCAGATTGATAAATCAACAGTATATTTTAGAGCCGGGGCTTTTTATGGTTCGGGAGCCGCTAAACTTTATAAGGGGAATGCTGTTCCTGAAACGGGAACGGCATTTTTTCAGTACAGTCTTGATAATAAAACTTTTTATGATATCGGGAATAAGCTGGAAATGAGTTTCAGTCTTAAAGTTTTTACGGGTAACAAATTTTGTCTTTTCAATTTTGCAACAAAACAAACAGGCGGATATGCCGATTTTGACTGGTTTCGTACTGATGCAGGATTTATGTAATAATTTAACTTTAATTTAAAAGGAATAATCTTATGAAAGGAATTTTATTTTCACTGTTTTTTTTACTTCTTGAACTGAATTCTTTTGCACAAAGTGAAACTTTATTAAAGTTATGGTACGATAAACCTGCCGAGCAATGGGTTGAAGCCCTTCCTGTCGGCAACGGGCGGCTTGGAGCAATGGTTTATGGAAATCCGCTGAAAGAGGAAATCCAGCTTAACGAAAACACAATTTGGGCAGGACAGCCATCCAATAATAATAATCCGGCAGCAAAAGAAGCACTTCCCAAAGTAAGGGAATTAATTTTCCAGGGGAAATATAAAGAAGCGCAGGATTTGGTAGATGCCAAATTCATCAGCCGTAAAACTCAGGGTATGCCTTATCAAACTGCAGGAAGTATTTCACTTTCATTCCCGGGACACGATAAATTCAGTAATTATTACAGGGAATTAAATATTGAAAATGCAGTTGCAACAACAATTTACACTGCGGAAGGTGTTAAATATAAAAGAGAATGTTTTTCATCTTACCCCGATCAGATTATTGCAATTAGGATTTCGGCAGATAAACCGGGAAAGATTAATTTTTCTGCATCGCTAAATCATCCTTTGCCAGTTAATATTTGCACAAAAGGAAACGACGAGCTTTTATTATCGGGTGTAAGCGGAGATTGCGATTCAATAAAAGGAGCTGTAAAATTTAATTCGCGAATTAAAATAATTGCAAAGGGAGGCACTGTTGCTTCCAAGGAAAATAATCTTACAGTTACAAATGCAGACGAAGCTCTTATCCTGATTTCTATCGCTACAAGTTTTAATAATTTTAAAGATATCAGCGGAGATGCCGAAAAAAGAGCTTACGACTATTTAGAAAATGCTTCGCGAAAAAATTACAGCAATCTGCTGGCTGATCATATTTCGGATTATGGCAAATATTTCAACCGTGTTAAAATTAATCTTGGCGAAAATGATAATGTAAAATATCCTACAGACATAAGGATTAAGCAATTTGCCGGCTGCAACGATCCGCAATTAGCTGCGCTGTATTTTCAATTCGGACGTTATCTGCTTATTTCATCTTCACGCCCGGGGGGACAGCCTGCAAATCTGCAAGGAATTTGGAACAATCAGCTGATGCCGCCTTGGGATAGCAAATACACAGTAAACATAAATGCCGAAATGAATTACTGGCCGTCCGAAACAACTAATTTAAGCGAAATGAACGAACCTTTAATCCAAATGGTTAAAGAGCTTTCGGAAGCAGGCAAGGAAACGGCAAAAATTATGTACGGAGCAGACGGCTGGGTTTGCCATCATAACACTGATGTCTGGAGAATTTGCGGACCGGTTGACGGTTCATTCTGGGGGATGTGGCCGATGGGTGGCGCCTGGCTTTGCCAGCATCTTTACGATAAATATTTATTCAGCGGCGATAAGGAATATCTTAAATCCGTTTACGATGTTATGAAAAGCTCAGTTGAATTTTATTTAAGCTTTTTAATTGAAGAACCAAATAACAAATGGCTTGTTGTTTCGCCGTCAGTTTCACCCGAAAATGCTCCATCCAGCCATCCGGATGCTTCAATTTCTTACGGAACAACAATGGATAATCAGCTTTTATTCGACCTCTTTACAAAAACAAAAGAAGCTTCGGAAATATTGAACGTTGATTCCGGTTTCAGAATTAAACTTGACGAAGTTATCAAAAGGCTTCCTCCTATGCAGATAGGGAAGCACAGCCAGCTTCAGGAATGGATTGAAGATTTGGATTATCCTAAAGACGATCACAGACACGTATCGCATCTTTACGGAGTTTTTCCTTCAAACCAGATTTCACCTTTTACTGCTCCGGAATTATTTGATGCAGCGCGTACTTCTTTAATTTACAGAGGCGACCCTTCAACAGGCTGGTCGATGAACTGGAAAATAAACCTGTGGGCGCATTTTCTTGACGGCAACCACGCGTATAAGTTAATTACCGATCAAATCAGTCTGGTAAGCTCCAGGGACAGAAAAGGCGGAACTTATCCGAATATGTTTGATGCGCATCCGCCGTTCCAGATTGACGGAAATTTTGGATTTACTTCCGGAATTGTAGAAATGCTTATGCAAAGCGATGATGATGCAATATTTGTTCTTCCCGCGCTTCCGGATGTATGGCAGGAGGGGAGCATACAAGGTTTGCGTGCACGCGGCGGTTTCGAAATTACTGATTTGGAATGGAAAGATGGGAAAATTGTGAAACTTGCAATAAAATCGAATCTTGGCGGAAACTGCAGAATACGTTCGTACCGGCAGCTTAAAACTGATGATAATAAAATGCTGACGAAGGCTGCGGGAAATAACAGTAATGCTTTTTTTAAAATTCCGAAAATCAAGGAACCTGTTATTTCCGATAAAGCCGAAATAAAAGCTGTAAACATAAAAACTACATTTACTTATGATGTTGAAACTGAACCTGGAAAAGTTTATACGTTTATCGGTTTTTAGCAGGGAAAGAAGAGGAGAAGAAAAAAAACAATGATGATTAAATTAAAACAGTTGATTGAAAGCAGCAAATTTACAGTCTCGAAGAAAAAAAAGTTAATTATTCAGCAAATTAAGATTGAGTTTTAAACGGTTCAAATAGATAATCCCCAACTTGATCGGGATGTTTTTTATTATGCAAAAAAGGCTTGACGCCTGTCTCTTTGAATATTTCTTTATTCCATTCAGCGGAGGCATATAATTCGGCAGCAAGCAGTTCGTCCGGAATGCCTTGTGGAAACGCCTTACATTTATATCCGCTTGTTTGGTCTTTTTTATAAATAAAATGAATACATCTATTGCACTGGTTAAGACTAATTGTCGTCATAACTTTAAACTCCTGAATAGTTCTTTTATTGTCTGCGGAATATTGGCTCCGTGAAAATATAGCGAATAATATTCGGCTACCATTTCTCTCAATTGCATTTCTTTTTTCCCCTCGTCAAAAGCTCTTTTTGTACAGTCTTTTAAATATATACTAAAATTATCGTTGAATAAGCTGTTTATTTCTGTTTTAAAATAATTATGTGTTCTGTGTCCCAACTCGTGAACTATAACATCTTCGTAATTATTGCTATAATAATAACTATGCCCATCAAGAGGACTAATCCCTCTTTTCATTAAATAATCCTTATAATCAGTATTCAGACATTCAACTACTTTTTCTCCAATACCAATACTGTCATTTATTCAGCAAATTAAGATTGAGTTTTAGGAGTGAATATAAAACTCCCCACTTGACCCTCAATTACTTTATTATGTTTTATAGGAATATATCCTAATTGTCTTAAACAGTTCTTATCTGAATCCATTTGGGGGTAACTCCTGATTTCAGGGGGTATCCCTTTGGGAAAAGCATCGCACGTTCTATATCCGTATTTATTATGATACTTGCATCGGTCACACTGATATAACATCATCTTTTTACCTTTATTTTATTTAGAAATTCAACTAATTCCCGGTCCAGAGCAACTCCGTGATAATCCAATGAGAATAATTCTGCAAAGAACTCTTTATAATCATCGCTGGCTCTTTTTGTTAGTTTATAGCCATATTTATTATAGAGGCTTTTAATATTATTGACAGAATATGTTGGTAAATGGTTCTGTATCCGATGACCATATTCGTGGACTATCAGGTCCTCCATATTATTGGAAAGAAACCAGGAATGATAGTCCTTAATATTTTGAACCTTGTTCAAAGCTTCTTCTTTATATTTTGTACGCAGATATTTTAATACATTTACTCCAATATAAAAAGAATCTTCGGCAATTCCGTTTTTTTGATCGGAAAAGTTAATATAACAAGCGTTTTCGGTTAAATCCTCAAT
>JAAYAN010000238.1 GCA_012719345.1 Ignavibacteria bacterium
CGCGTTCGGCGCGCGCGTTTTTATTCTGCTCTTCGCGGGTTCTGCCAAGTTCATCTTTTAAAAGTTTTTCCCACTTCTCCGAAAACTCGTTTAAAAAGCTTATTAATTTTTCGTTGAAAGCCTGGTCATCTTTTTTAAGCAATCTGATAATAAGAAAAATCAATACAATTAAAGCAACTAACGACAATGACTGCAAAACAATAATTAACATAGGTTCCATAACTTTATCTGTTTAATTTTTAAATTGTTCGGGTATCCGATTTTATTTGATGTTACTTTGTTGTAATTTCGTGCATTAAAAATATAAAATAATTTGGAATTATGGGCTGGAAAAAAACATTAATTATCCTGCCGGCTGCAGTTTTAATCTTACTATCAGCTTTTGCTGCAATAGCATATTTTTCCGTAAAGAGTTATGTGCCGGCACACGAGGGCAAAGACAAAGTAAAAGGTCTGGATGGAAATGTAAAAATTTATTTTGATGAAAATGAAGTTCCGCACATATTTGCAGATGATTTCAAATCCGCTGCTTTTTCTTTGGGTTACATACATGCCGGCGAAAGAATGTTTCAAATGGATATGATACGCCGGGCAGGTCAGGGAAGATTAAGTGAAATTTTCGGCGGAAAGACCCTTGCTTTCGATAAGATGTTCCGTACAATAGGTTTGTATAAACATGTAAAAGAAAACCTGAAAAAATACGATAAAGAAACAATAGAAATTCTTGAAGCGTATTCTAAAGGTATAAACGAATGTATTCGGAAAAACGCTAATTCTCTTTCGGTAGAATTCGATCTTTTGAATTACAACCCCGAACCTTGGAAACCCGAACATAGTCTTTTAATTGCAAAGCTTTTATCGTGGGAATTGAACATAAGCTGGTGGACAGATATTGCATATACTCATCTGGCGCAAAAGCTTGGCAAAGATTCTGTTAAATATATAATCCCCGATTACGAGGAAAATATGCCGTATATCATTCCTCAGGAGATAAAAAAAATTGCAAACGCGGATTTCGATTTTATAAATACTGCCAAAAATTTCAGGAATTTTATAGGATGGGGAAACGGTACGCACATAGGTTCGAATAACTGGGCTGTGAGCGGAAGCCGGTCTGAAAGCGGAAAACCGATAATTGCAAACGATCCGCACTTATCATTTCAAACCCCCGCTAAATGGTACATTGCCGATATTCATACACCTGAATTCAACGTATCCGGATTTATGCTGCCTGGAATTCCGGTTGTTGTTATAGGGAAAAACAGCAGTATTTCGTGGGTGGTTACAAATTGCATGGCAGATGACTGTGATTTTTACAGCGAAACTTTCGACAGCACAGGGAAAAAATATTTATTCAACAACGAATGGAAAAATCTTAAGGTTGCCGAAGAAACAATTACTGTAAAAGACTCTGCTTCAGTAAAGATAGAAATTAAAAAAACACACAGAGGTCCTGTTATTTCCGAAAATCATGTTTTTAATTCGCTTTATCCCGATCCGGTGCACAAAAAAAATAATATAAGCATGCGCTGGACTGCCTTGGATTTCAGCGATGAAATAGGATGCTTTATTAAAGTTAACAAAGCAAAAAATTATTCTGAATTTAAAGTAGCTCTTTCAAATTACAACTCGCCGGCGCAGAATTTTGTTTATGCCGATTCTACCGGAAATATAGCTTATATTTTCGGCGGAAGACTTCCTATACGGGAAGTCAACAGTATATCTTTTATTTACGACGGTACAACAGATAAATATGATTGGCAGGGATTTGTTCCTTTCGGGGAAATGCCCGAAATTTTAAATCCGGCAGAAGGTTTTATTGCTTCGGCAAACAATAAAACGGTTAAAAATTTCGGCTATCATATTTCCAATATGTGGGAGCCTTCTTCCAGAATTAAAAGAATAAATCAGCTTCTTTCATCAAAACAAAGACATTCGAGCGCCGATTTTAAAAAATATCAAAACGATTTCAAATCGTTGTATGCCGAAGAAATTACTAAGTATCTTATTAATGCTTTCGATAGCAATAGCACGCTGAACGGACTTGAATATCATTCTCTGGAACTTTTAAAAAAATGGGATTATAAAATGCCGGCAGGCAGTCAGGTACCGGCAATATTCGAGGTGTTTTTCAACAAACTTCTCGAAAATACATATAAAGATCAAATGAACGAAAATCTTTTTAAGGAATTTTGCTTCATCGAAAATGTGCCTTACAGAAGTATTCAGAATCTGCTTCAAAAAAATGATACGCTTTGGTTTGATAATGTAAAAACTAAAAAGAAAGAGACACGCGATGAGATTCTGAGGCTAAGCTTTTCGCAGGCTGTAAAACAATTGGAAAAAAATTTTGGCAAAGATATTTCTCTATGGCAATGGGGAGAACTTCATAAACTTACGTTAAAACATTTTTTCCATGGCGAATCACCAATGACAGATAAAATTTTTGATATAGGCACTTATCCTATAGGAGGGAGCGGCACTACTGTTTTTAATACAGAATATTCTTTTAACGGCAGTTACGAAACCGAACTCGGCCCTTCGATGAGGTATATTTTCGATTTTGCCGAACCCGCTTATTTTGAATGCATTCTTCCTTCGGGGCAGTCGGGGCACACTTTCAGCAACTATTATTCGGATATGACCGAAAAGTGGCTTGAAGGAAAATATATAAAAGTATATACCGAAAGAAATTGGATTTCTGATAAAAACAGCAAACTTTTGGAATTAATACCGGAAGGAAATTAAATTTAGGTACTTAATAAAATAAAATTGTAAATTTCGTAAAATCTCAGGAAAAAAATGAAAGTAATCGAGCATCTCGCAAAAGCAAAAAATCCTTTAATCAGTTTCGAAATAATTCCACCCAAACGCGGCGGTGATATTAAAGCTCTTTTAGAAGTTTTGGAAGATATTGTGAAGTATAATCCTCCTTTTATAGATATTACAAGCCATGCTGCCGAGGTGGTTTACGAAGAAAGTTCGGGCGGCAGCCTGCAGATGCGAATTAAACGTAAACGTCCCGGAACATTGGGTATTTGCGCGCTTATTCAAAATAAATACAACATTGATGCTGTTCCTCATGTTATATGCAACGGTTTTACAAAAGAAGAAACTGAAGATTTTTTAATTGAACTTCACTATTTGGGAATTGACAACGTACTTGCAATAAGAGGAGACGAAAGCGGTTATAAAAAGAAAACTTCTTTCGGAAGAAGCATTAACGAATATGCCTCGGACTTGGTAGGTCAGATTAAAGATATGAATCACGGAAAATATCTTGAGGATTCGCTGCTTAATGCCGATCCTACAAATTTTTGCGTAGGAATTTCAGGATATCCCGAAAAGCATTTCGAAGCTCCTAATCAGGATACTGATATAAAATTCACAAAATTAAAAGCTGATAAAGGCGCCGACTATATTGTAACACAAATGTTTTTTGATAATAAAAAATATTACAATTATGTAAAAAGCTGCCGCGAAAAAGGAATTTCAATTCCTATAATTCCCGGATTAAAACTAATTACAAACAAAACTCACATATCCAATCTTCCCAAAAACTTTTATATCGATATTCCGGCTGATCTTGTTGATGAAGTATTAAGTGCGAAACCGGAACACGTTCTCGAAGTCGGGGTTGAATGGGCTGCAAAACAAGTAGAAGACCTGCTAAACAATAATGTCCCTGCAATTCACTTTTATATAATGCAAAATGCAAAGCCTATTACCAAATTAATGGATAAACTTAGAATATGAAATTATCAGAAGCTTCGAAAAAATTGAAATTCACCCACCGGTCTGTTGAAAAGCTGAAATGGGGCGTAGCCGGATGCGGATTGTTTGCCGAAAGAACTTTTCTTCCTTCTCTTCAGATGTTGAAGAAAAGCAAACTTATTTCGGTTTACAGCTCCGATATTTCAAGGGCAAAATTTATAGCCGATAAATTTGCCGCTAAAAAAGCATTTAGCAATTTCGATGAATTTCTTAAATCCGATATAAATGCAGTTTACATTTCCGGACGCAATTCCGATCATCATTGGCAGGTAATTAAAGCAGCGCAAGCTGGCAAACATATTCTTTGCGAAAAACCATTGGCGCTAAATTCTTTACAGGCTGCCGAAATGGTTGAAGTCTGCGAAAAAAACAAGGTGTTTCTTGCAGTAGACTATGTTTTCCGCTTTCATCCTCTAATTATCAAAGCAAAAGAATTAATTAAAAACGAACTTATAGGGAAAATTATTTCAATTTCGGCTGATTTCAATATAATGCTTCCTCCGGGAGAAAATTTTCGCTACCAAAAGAATTTAAGCGGAGGCGGAGCTTTGCGCGATCTCGGTACACATATGATTGATCTGCTCAGATTTTTCGGCGGCGAAATTGAACAAATTACCGGATTTACAGATAACGTTATTTTCAAGGGCGAAGTTGATGATTTTTCAACTGGTATAGTAAAATTTAAAAATTCGGGTTATGGCAGATTCTGTGTTTCATTCAATTCCGAAAAAGCTTTTAACCGTATTGAAATATTGGGATATAAAGGAAGCATAGCAATCGAAAATGTAATAGTAAGAAAACATATTCCCGCTAAATTGATTATTGATCTTGTGGGCGAAAAGAAAAAAGCTTTCCGCGGAAGAACACCCAAAATGCTGCTCCTTCTTAAAGAATTCCAAAATTCTATACTTAAAGGCGAATACCCGAAACCAGCCGGCAAAGAAGGAGTGATAAATATGGAAATAATGGAACGGCTTGAAAAATTGAACGGAATTAATTAGAAATATTTTTATTAATTCTGGAAACAGAAAAATTAATCCTTTATTTCTCTTCATTTATTTTAAAAGTTGCTTTTAAATTTTCTTTAGTAATTTTAACAATTCAATTTTAAAAATTTCGAGATATTATGGACAGAAGTAAGATTAAAGTAGTGCTTATTTGCGGAGGCACCTCGCCTGAAAGAGAAGTATCAAAGTCATCCGGATTTTCAATTACAAAATCGTTAAAAAACTTGGGTTACAATTACAAAATAATTGATCCGGCTTACGGACATAACCAGCCGGAAAATGAAGAAGAATATTTTAAAGAAAAAGACGCTGCGGAATTATCTAACAGAAATTATCTTGATGTAATTAATTCTGAGTTGTTTGACGGAATCGACGTTGCATTCATTACCCTTCACGGGCAATGGGGCGAGGACGGAACTATTCAATCGGTTTTGGAATTGCGCGGAATAAAATATACCGGATGCGGCGTTTTAGCAAGTTCATTGGCAATGGATAAAGATTTTTCGAAAGTTATGTTCCGTCATTCCGGAGTTCAAACTGCAGATTGGATAATAGGAAATTCGGAAAAAGATTATGACAGAATTATGGATTTCATTAACAAAGAAATTGGTTATCCCGCAATAATAAAACCAAATAACGGAGGAAGCACAATAGGACTTTCAGTCTGTAAAAAACAAGAAGATGTTCTTCAGGCAGTAAAAACCGCTCTCAAATTTTCTGAGAAATTCCTTGTTGAAAGATTTATTGAAGGCAGAGAATTGGCAGTAGGCATATTGAATGAAATTGCTTTGCCGCCGGTTGAAATTAAACCTGTTCACGAAATTTACGATTACGAATGCAAATATTCGGATGGGATGTGTTCATACGATGTTCCGGCAATACTTCCCGAAAATATTAAAATACAACTTCAGGATCAGGCAATAAAAGCATATAAATCTTTAGGCTGCCGCGGTTACAGCCGTGTTGATTTCCGGCTAACGACTAATTCCGAAAGTTATTGTCTCGAAATAAATACGCTGCCCGGAATGACAAGCCACAGTCTTTTGCCTAAGTCTGCTCAAGCTGCGGGAATAAGTTATGACGAGCTGGTGGACAGAATTATTCAATCAGCGATGATATGATGCAGAATAAAACTAAAAATAAACTGATTTCGGCAGCATTGATGATTGTTGTAATTTTAGTTATAGCATTTCTGGTTTTTAATCAATATGGAATTATAAAATACATCAAAACAAACAATGCAATTGAAAAACTTGACAGTGAAATACTAAATACAGAAAAATCTATTGAGACCGAACAGAAAGAAATAGATTCTCTGAATAACGATGACTATAAAATAGAAAAAGTTGCCCGCGAAAAGTTCAGGATGCACAAGCCTAATGAAGAATCGTTTATTATTGAAGAAACTCAGGTTGAAAAGTGAATACGGAAAATTCCAGAATTCCTTTAGCTGAAAGAGTCAGACCTAAAACTATTGATGATATAATCGGCCAGAATGAACTTTTAGGAAAGGGAGCGCCGATTCGTGTAATGATTGAAAACGATGCAATTTCTTCTTTTATTTTATGGGGACCTCCCGGAACAGGGAAAACATCAATAGCCCGAATTATTGCCGAAACAACAAGTTCCGAATTTTTTAAGCTAAATGCGGTTTCATCCGGTGTAAAAGATGTTAGGGCTGTTATCGAAAAAGCAATTTTAAATCTTAATTTCGGTAAACGCACTATTCTATTTATTGATGAAATTCACCGGTTCAATAAAGCCCAGCAGGATGCACTGCTATCTTCGGTTGAATCGGGGGAAATCATTTTAATAGGAGCTACTACCGAAAATCCATCTTTCGAAGTAATTCCTGCTTTAAGGTCGCGGGCAAGAGTATATGTATTAAAAGAATTGAGTAAAAAAGATCTCGAAAAAATTCTTGATAGCGTCCTAAAAACTGATCAATTTCTCAGCAAACTTAAAATAAATATTACCGATCCCGATCATCTCATTTTTTTATCGGGAGGCGATGCACGCTTAATGATTTCAATTTTGGAATCGGCTGTTCTTCATCAATCAAAAAATGATGAAATTATCATCAGCAAAGATTTATTAAATAAAATAATCCAATCAAAAGCTGTTTCGTACGATAAAAACGGGGAAGAGCATTATAACATTATTTCGGCATTTATAAAAAGTATACGCGGAAGCGATCCGGATGCAGCTTTATACTGGATGGTTCGTATGCTGGAAGGCGGAGAAGACGCGGTTTTTATTGCACGGAGAATGATTATACTTGCTTCGGAAGATATTGGAAACGCTTCACCGAATGCGCTTTTACTTGCAAATGCTGCTTTTGATGCGGTTACAAAAATAGGTATGCCCGAAGCCCGGATTATTCTTGCCCAGTGCGCAGTTTACCTTGCATCGTGTCCTAAAAGCAATTCTTCCTATAACGCAGTATCAAAAGCTTATTCAGTTGTAAGACAAAGACCTCAATATCCTGTGCCGTTGCATCTCAGGAATGCGCCTACCAATCTTATGAAAGAAATCGGTTATTCAAACGGTTATAAATATCCTCACGATTATACTGAAAATTTCATCACAGAAGAATATCTTCCGAAAGAATTAAAAAACAATCAGTTTTATTATCCTACCGAAAACGGAAATGAAAAAAGTCTAAAAGAAAGACTTCAAAGGCTGTGGAAAGGGAAAAAGAAATACTAATCGGCTGTAAAAACCTTGCCCGGTAATTGCCTTACCAATCCTTTAAATTCAAGTGAAAGAAGATGGACAAGACAATCGGCTGTTGAAATCTGACTTTTTATTGAAATTTCATCAATTTGCAATTCTTTTTCGTTCAGCAGATCTAATATTTTTTCTTCAAAAAAGTTTAGTTCTTCTTCAGGTTTTGGCTTTTGTTTGTCCTTTTTTGAAAGGTTTTTTATCTTTAACTCTTCAATTATATCATCAACATTTTTTACAAGTTTAGCTTCACCCTTTTGAATAAGAATGTTGCATCCGGTACTCTGTTCCACTCCAATGTTACCCGGAACAGCAAATATTTCTCGGTTCTGATCAAGAGCATAAGCTGCTGTCTGCATAGCTCCGCCTTTCAGAGCTGTTTCTATAACCAATGTTCCTAAAGAAAGACCCGAAATGATTCTGTTACGTTTGGGAAAGTTCTGGGCATCGGGTTTTGTACCGGGTTCAAACTCAGTAACAATTACTCCTTGTTCTTTAATCCGTTCGTACAATCTTTTATTTTCAGGAGGATAAATAACATCGAGACCTGAACCGGTAACTGCAATTGTTCTTCCTCCCGCATTTAACGAAGTTTCGTGCGCAATCGAATCAATTCCTCTTGCCAGACCGCTTACAATTGTAATATCTTGCTCAGCTAATTCACCGGCAAACTTGCGCGCGGCACTTTTCCCATAACTCGTTGGATTACGGGTTCCCACAATTGCAACAGAATAATTGTCCTTATCACACAAATTGCCCAAAGTATATAAAATAAGAGGAGGCAGATAAATTTTTTTAAGTATTGCAGGGTAGTTGGCATCAAAATACGTTAGAATATCAGCATCAAGTTTTTCAAGTATATTACTTTCTTCTTCAAGTTTATTTTTTAGAAGATTGATTTTATCTTGTGAGCTTAAAATATTTTGGGCTATAGTTTTGCTTATTCCGTCAACAGAAAAGAGTTCAGAAAGCGAAGCAGAAAAAATATCATCCAATGTATTGAATTTTTGAAGAAGAGACAGCACCCTGTAGATACCAATCCCTTCAATATCCAGAAGAAACCGTATTTTTAGTAAATTATCCGAAAGCAATTTAATTATTTAATATATTCGTAAAGTTTAATTATCAGAACTCACAAAAATAAATATATAAGCAATTCAATAATAAAACCTGAATTACAAAATAGTCAGCAAATGCTATTTTAAAGCAAATCTTTCTTTTCTTTCTTTTTAAACAATATAGCAAACGGAAAAATTGTTAAATATGCAAACAAAATAATTATAGTTGATAAGCTTAATCCCATAGTATTATCGAAAGGTTTTGAACCCATCAGATAAAATCCAAGGATTAAAAGTCCAATTCCAAAATAAATCAGGTATAAATTGTATTTATACCAGTAACTTTTAAATGGAGACTTAACTCTAGCTGCAGACTGTTTTGTACTTTTTTTTAATTTAGCCATAATACCATAATTTTTAATTGTTTAATAAAAAGCCCAGCGTTTGGGGGTAACACTGGGCTAAAATCAATCAAAGAAATCAAAATCTTTGAAAGTACTTCTGAGAATATAAATTAAGATGACAATTTTGTCAATCACTATTTTTGAATTTGATAAACAATTTTTCTAATAGTATCAAATTGCAAATACGGATACTCTTCGCGTAATGCGTCAATTGCATCGCTGGCGCTTATTCTCTGAGTTCTCAGATCTTTAAATTTTTTCCGGATTTGATAATCTCGAACAGACTTTTCGTTAATTAGACCTTTGCTTTCTAAAAGATCATAAATGTCATCGTTAATAAGTTCCGATAACGGATTGTTGTTGGTATTCATACTATACCCCTTTCTTTAGTTAATGTGAAAAAAGAAGTAGATATTATTCGAAATAACCTCCGGTTGTGAAAAATTAACTACTTTTAATATATAGTTTTTTTTTTAATAATCAATAAATATTTATGTATAACAGATTAAAAATCTTAAAGTTCCGATCTGTATGAAAAATAACAAAAAATAAATATAAAAAACATCTTGACAAGGAAAGAGAAAGGTTGTAAATTTGAAATCTGTAAAAAATTGAATAAGTTCTTTAGAAAATGAGACGAGACGCTTTATAAAGGCGAATGAAAAAAAGAAAAAAGGTTAAGATAACGACTTGACAAATAAGATATAGAATGGTAAGTTAGAAGTCTCGTTTTTATAAGTTAGTTCTTTGAAAGAGTGAACGACTAGAAGTAGAAATTTTAGTTAAAAA
>JAAYAN010000020.1 GCA_012719345.1 Ignavibacteria bacterium
AATTAAAAATTAAGAATTAAAAATTAAGAATTAAGAATTGTTGTTAAGTCCTACCTGAAAAATAACAAACCCTGCAAAAACAAACTTTCTATCGCTTTTTCTAAGTACATATACCTAGTACTAGGTAATTGTACGTATATACTTTTATTAATTTTTATATTATATTCAAATTAAATATATTTATATATTATTATGAAAAATATCAAAGATAAAATTATCAGACAGGCAGAAATCCTTGGGATGGCGGCAAACAAGACATCCTTTTTTACGGTTAAGTATTTTGCAGATTTATTTAATGTTGATGAACTTACAATAAAACGGGATTTGAAAGAGTTAAGGGAAACGGGCATTTCAATTCATTCTATCCGAAATAAAGGTATTGTAATTTTTAATCAGGTTGATGAAAATATCATAAAATCGTTAATAATACAGTATATGGGCGTTGCATTATCTAAAAATTCTTACGATCAGGCTGTTAACTCGCTTATCAAATTACACGGAGTTAATGCAGTTTATATAATTGCCTGTTTAAGGAAAGGTATTGAAGAAAAAAGAAAAATTATTGTAGGCTATAATAAACCTGAAGCGGACAGATCTGAGAAACGGACAATTGAACCTTGTTGCCTTTTCCAGAATGAAAAAAATTGGCGGCTGCTTGCCAAGCACAATGGAATGATGAAGCAATTTTTACTTGATAGAATTACAAGTGTTGAACTGACTTATGAAAATTACAAACCTTTGAAGAAAAGTGAAATCGATAAGCTGTTTAACACATCATTTATGAATTGGATTGGCGATGATGAGTATGCTGTAAAATTGAAATTATTCCCGCCTTGGAATGAATGGCTGAAAAGCAAACAGCTAATGCCTTGCCAGAGTATTACAGATAACCGCGACGGAGCTTTTATTTTAGAAACTGTAGTTAACAGCCTTGATGAAATAGCAAGCTGGATTGTAAGCCGGGGAAAAGGTATTGTTGTGCTTGAGCCGCCGGAGTTGAAAACATTGGTTGTTAAACGCGCCCGGGAAACTTTAAGTAATTACGATTTATGAATTACGAATTACGAAATAAATATCATTTAATGTTACTGATGGGAAAATTATTTTTTATTACACTTAGACACGGAAGATTGTGAAATTGAAGGATTGAAGGATTGAAGGATGGAAAGTGCTATTTTGGCATGCCGTGCCAGCCACGTCAAAGTCAGTCAGAGCCTGATAAACCGGGTAAACCGGCAGGTGGGGATTTTACAGATTAACACGGATTAAAGACAAACAATGAGATTAAAAATTAGATTTAGGGCGAATGGTTCGAACTTGTTCCCGCTGAATTATAATTATCCGCTTTCGGGAGCGATTTATAAAATGCTGAAGTTTGGCTCGCCGGAGTTTGCTGAATTCTTGCACGAAAGGGGTTTTTCAGTTGATGGCAAGTTTTATAAGTTATTTTCCTTCGGGCTTGAGTTTGATAAAGCAAGGTTTGAAAGAACCGAAATAAAGTTATTATCTCCGAATGTCAATCTTACTGTATCTTCCACTATGGTTGATTATTTTATACAGAATTTTGTAATGGGTGCTTTTCAAAGACAAACAATTGAAATTTATTCGAATGGAATTTTATCGCAGTTGGATGTTGAAATGATGGAATCGCTTAAAGAACCTGAATTTACTGAAAATATGAAATTTAAAATGATCAGTCCTGTTGTTCTATCTACTAAGAGGGAACAGAACGGAAAATTAGGACAGTATTTTTTCAGGTATTACGACGATATTAACGAAATTAACAGGGTGTTCAACCAGAACTTGATAAATAAATATAAACTTGTAAATAAAATAGACTATTCCGGTAAACCTTTGATGTTCAGGTGGGATACTGATTATATTAAAAGACAAACTGATAACGGAAAAAAAATAACAAGGCTTGTCACAGTCAATAAACCAAACGAACAGCCCGTTAATTTTGTGGGTAATGTTTGTCCCTTTTTTGTGAGCGGCAGCCCGGAATTGATTAAAACAGGTTACGATTGCGGCTTTGGTGAAAAAAACAGCATGGGGTTTGGACTTTGTGAAGCAATTACGAATTAGGAATTACGAATGAAATAACAGAGATGACACGAATTACACGAATTTGCACGGAAAGAAAAATTGATTGAACTAATGTATAAAAACTTTTTTAAACAATTAACCGGGTTTGATCCATACACTTATCAAGTTGAATGCTTTAAAAAATATTTTGAACATACAAATATGATTATTCAAGCGCCAACGGGAAGCGGTAAAACTTGGGCTGCGATTACCCCATTTATCTTCAGTTGGCAGCAGTGGGAAAAAGGGGAACAAAAAGTTGAAGAATATCCAAGAAAATTAATCTATTCATTACCACTACGAACATTAGCAAATTCACTTTATAAAGAAGTCGCAAATACAATTAAGAAAAGGTACCCTGAATTAAATTTGAAAATTAAACTGCAAACTGGAGAATACGCGGACGATCCTTTTTTTGAAGGTGATATAATTTTTACAACCATTGATCAGACTTTGAGCAATGTTCTGGGAATTCCTCTTTCGTTACCCCAAAAATTAGCAAATATAAATGCAGGTGCTGTGTTTTCTTCTTATTTAATATTTGATGAATTCCATTTGCTTGATCCAAATATTGCATTAAAGACTACAGTTACACTGTTGGAATTAATGTCTCGAATTACACCTTTCTGTTTAATGACAGCGACATTATCAAATTCTTTTTTAGAGAAAGCCGGAAATAACTTAAAAGCAGATTTAATTAAAATAAATAACAGAGAATACCAATCTTTTGCCTTTGTCCGAAATAATTCAGAAAGGAAAGTTAACGTAAAAGATACTGAAATTACTGTTGATGATGTTTTGGAAAATCATAAAAATAAATCAATTGTTATTTGCAATACTGTCGATAGATGCATTGAATTATATAAAAAGTTGTCGAACACCTGTTCAGAAAAAGGGATTGAGCTTCTCTGCATTCATTCGAGATTTTTTCAAAAGGATAGAAAAAACAAAGAAGAAAATATCATAAAATTGTTTAGCAAAAATGATTTATCAAACTGTATTTTGGTTTCAACCCAAGTGATTGAAGTGGGATTAGATATATCTTGTAATACGATGTATACGGAAATATCTCCAATAAATTCATTTTTACAAAGAATTGGAAGATGTGCAAGATGGGGAGGACAAGGAGAAATTTTTGTTTATGATGTGCCTGAAAATAATTATTTACCTTACGATAAGGTTTTAAGTCAAGCAACATTTATAGAGCTTTTAAAGCTTCAAAAAGAGAATTTAGATTTTTTTCGATCCCAGCAGTTAATAGAAAATGTGTTATGTCAGTATGAGACTAAAATATATTATGAAATTAAATATGCACTAGGCAATACTTGGGACAGCATACGCGATAGTTGGCGAACGGGAAACCCATCATTTGTGAGAACATTGATTAGAGACATTAGGTCTATAAGTGTTGTATTGCTCCCAGAAGGATTAAAAACCGATTCACTTTATAAGTATGAATCTATTTCAATGAATCCATTTTCGGTTAAGAAAAAAGTAAATGAAATTCTTGATAGATATGAAGGAGAGCAACCAACAATATTAATGAAATTGGAAGAATCTAATTTCAATATTATGGAAGAATCTGATAGCGATTATTTGAAAGTAAAAGTACTTGAGCGTCTCGAAGTTGATAAGATACACTTGGAAAATATTGTGGCACTCAATTCCAATGAAATCAAATATTCAACTGATTATGGGCTAGATTTTATTTCAGGTAAGAGAACTAAATCAAAAGTAAAGAAGGCTCAGGCAAAATTTCAATATCAAATAAAAATGGATACTTATAAACAACATATAACCTGGATGTTACAGATCCTTGAAGAATTTAATTCTATTTGGTTTCCACTAAATAAAATTCAAGGGTATAAATATAAATCGTTTGATTTGAAAGTGATGTTAAAACTGATAATCGTAATGCACGATTACGGCAAATTAAACGACTTGTGGCAAAATATTGTCTGTGATTATCAAACTCAAAAATCGAAAATAGCTATTAGAAATAGTGATGGAGTATTTCTTGCGCATAGTGATTTTGATCCGAACTCAGATGTGGACAAAGACATACTTTTAACTATATACAATAAGTACAAAGTCAAAAGGAAACCTGAACATTCAGGTATAGGAGCATTTGTTGTAAAATGTTTACTACCTATTGGCTTAAATTTCGATTATAACAGAGAAAATGAATCTTTTCTTCAAATCGTTACCACAACCATTTTACGTCATCATTCAGCTTTAACCAAATCTGTTCCACCTTATAAAGTATCAGAAACTGCAATAAAATTTCAGAATGATTTTATTGTAAAGCAAATTGTTCCACAATTTTATTTAGAAGACACAAGAAAAATTCCGTATAGCCAATATAGGGGTGAAGATTTATCAAGTGAAATAATTCAATTTAATGATGAACTGGAAACGATATTATATTTCCTATTTGTGCGAACGTTGAGACTTTGTGATCAAAAATCATTTAAATTTAACCAATAATGGATGAAAATATGAAAGAGTTTTATGTATTCAAAGAAAGCGGAACATTTTCAGATACGCTTGAATGTTTAGGATTTGTTGCAATATTGCAAAAGATATTTGAACGAATAGACAGGATAATTAAACCTGAAATAATAATTGAAGATAAAGGGGGATACTTTCAAATTACTACCGATAAAGTTATAACAGAAGATATGTTGCTTTGCTGTGAATATTTTGATTTTATCCCATATATTGCAAATAAAAAAGATAAAAAAGAAGAATTAGAATTTAACTTTATCGACTATGAGAAAGAAAAAGAAATAAGAGATATTGCGTATAAAAACAAAGGTGATAAAAATATACAACAACCAAGAATAGATTTTGATATTGTGAGAACTTTTGCCAATATAGGAGAAAGAACAGGCAATAAAAAAGTATTCGAAAATTGGCGCAAATGGAAAAACGATTTTAACATCTTGGTGACATTTTTACTAAAGTATTATAATGAAGATTTCGAAAAACGGAAAGAAATTGCTAATAAACTTGAAAAGATTTCAGAAGAGAAAAAAATAGCTTGCATAAGCTCTTATCAAGATATTAATCCTGATAAAGGAAAAGGAGTAAATTCTGATAAAGCTAATAGTATTAAACTTGGTGGAATAAAACTATATTGGTTGCCACAAATGTTACGTTTTGCTGGCGCATGGAATTGCTTAATAGTAAAGTATATCGATAAAGATTTCAAGACTTATGCTCTTGCGCCCTATAAAATTAGTTTCCAGCGTTTAAATAATATATACAATTCATTAAAACCATTATTAAAACCATTAGTAAAGGAAAAGGATTCAATTAAAATAGATATTTTGTTAATACAATTGACAGTCATTGAGTTAATCAAATATGATGAGAAATATAATAAAGAATGGTCTTTTGGGCCTATAAATGACAAAATAGCGGGATTTCAGTTTGCTTATTACAAAAGTTTAGGAAATAAACCTGCTGTTACAAATATTGGATTTCTAAGGTTACCAAATTTTGTAAAATTTACTTCGGAAAAAGAAGGACAACATTGGATCGACATTTGGAATGAGCATAAAGAAATTATAAGCAATATTAAAGAAAGTAACTCTTCAAATATTTCAATGTTACAAAGTTACCGACAATTTATTTCTGCAAGTGATTTTGAGGCATTTTTTGAATTTCTTTATGGATATGCTTCTTTTATTATAGCCGCTTATAATGATAGTAAATTTTATATAAAAGCATTTAATTTAAATAATATGGAGGTATTAATGGCATCAACAGATAACTATCTTGAGATTATTAAGAATAGTGGTTTTATTTCTATTGCCAAAGCAATTAGAAATTGTACAATTATTCCCATAATCCATAAAGAGAAAAAAGATGTAATTTTCGGATTAAATCAAAAAATCAAAATTGCATCAAGAACAAAAGATTCACTATTAACTGAAATTGCGGAATTTGTTCAAAATTATAATGAAATGATAATGTTGAAAGATTATCATAATAAGGCACACAAAAAATATGTAACAACTGAAGATATTCAAGAATTTTGTAGTCTTTTTGATGGGAATTATTCACCCAAACTAATTGCAGGATTACTTGTAGCAATTGGTTATGCAAAAGAACCAACAATAGAATACGCTAATGAAATCAATAATCAAAATTTAGATGGAGCAGAAAATGAATAGAATAAGTTCAATCTCAATTAGTGGCAGAATTACTTTAAATATGCATTCTTTAAATAATGAAGGTAATGAAGGAAACCAAGTTTTAACCAGACAAGTAACTATTGTTGATGAAAATGGAAAGCCAGTAACTGTTACAGCAGTAAGTGGGGATATGTTGAAACATATATTTTCCGAACATTTCTGGAAAATTGCAAATGAACAAGGATTAAATTTATCCGATACTTCAAAGGTGTTTAATGCTAATCGGATAGTTAGCAAAGATTTAAAGAATACAAAAAAGGATGATTTGAAAAAGCAGGATTTGGCTATGGATGAAGTTATAAAAACTTGTGCTTTATCGGATATTTCTGGGGCAATGATAACAGACATAGGAAATTTTGCTCGGAAATCAGTTGTTGAGTTTGGATGGCTAATTGGAATGCCGGATTCAAATGAAACGGAAAATTATTTCCATGCTAAATATGTTTCAAATGCCTCAGATACTGAAAAAGATTCAGGAAATTTAGGGCAAAATATTTTTCATCGTCCGGCTAACTCAGGTCAATATGCATTTGTAAGTAATATGGAGATATCAAGATTAGGATATAATGATATCACAAAAGAATATTCAATTAATGCAGATGAGCGGAAAAAAAGATATAAAGCTTTGTTAAAATCAATGCTTTATACAATTGTTAAGCCAAATGGAGCGATGAGGAATACACAAAATCCACATATTGTAAATTTTGAAGGTGCTATTTCATATTCAACTTCAAGTTGTCCGGCACCCACAGTTTCTGCTATAAATAAAAGTTATAAAGAAGAGATTGAAAAAGTAACCACCGAATTAAATAAAATTGCTAGCGATTCTTTGAAGATAGAAGTTTTCAGTTCTCTTTCCGAATTTTCAAATAAGTTTGTAGCGCTTATTAACGATACCGAACCAAATGAACTAAATGTTACAGAATAATAAATGGCGGGAGGTTATATGTATCTTGAAGTGTTTTATGAACCTACAACGTTATTTTCATTAAAACAAAGTGAGGCTACTAATTCGGGGAGCAAGAGTTTAATATCTCCGTCTCCCTATTCGATAAAAATGGCTTTATTAAATGCAATAATCACTTTTGATTCTTTAACTGTCGCAAAGGAACAATTTGAACTTATTAGGGACTTAAATATTTCGTTTTCACTACCGCAAGAAATTGTTGTAAATAATTGTTTCATTAAAATAATGAAAGACAATGATAAAGAAACGAATAAGGCTATAAAGGAACTTAAACCATTTAAATCAACGGTGGCTTTTAGGGAATATGTTTATTTAAAAAGCAATATTTCTTTTGCTGTAGAAATAAAAATTAAACCTAATGTTAAAGTATTGCAGGACTATGATTTCTTAAAAAAATGGTTTATGCACATTAATTATTTTGGGAAAAAAGGTTGTTTTTTTCAGTTTCATGGTGCAGAAATTAAAGATTATTCTGCACTCCCAATTGGTTACTCTTCAATATGGGGTAAATCTTTTTCTAATGGCATTATGTTCCAGTTGGATGATATGTCTGAAGAAAATAAGTTCGAGGATGTTAATACTTATTCAGATAAAAAACCAAAAAGAGAAAAAAAAATACTTGTGTTTCCTTATAAACAAATTGAATCAAATAAGAATTATACGCTATATAGAAAATTCATATGATTCCTGTGAAAATCCGTGAAATCCGTGTCAAATCTTAAACAAAGAGATGAGAAAAATGAAAGAAATAAACCAGATACCCGACAGCAAAGAAAACCGCAGGATGTACTATGAAATATGGCAAAGATACAAAGCGGGAGAAGAATTGGAAGGCGAAGAAAAGACAACCGCCGAACTGATGGCGCAGCATACAGACTGGTATGATTTCTGGGAATCGACTGATTTTGATAAAGAATTCGATCCGGAAACAAATGAATTCAATCCATTTTTACATTTAGTTTTTGATACAATAATAACAAACCAGATAAATGAAAATAGCCCGAAGCAAGCAAGATTTACATACAATAAACTGACAGCAAGGGGATATTCACATTTGGATGCGATACACCGGATGGCAGGGATATTTCTTGAAGAATTCTTTCCTGTAATGAAATACGGGAAGGTCTTTAATGAAGAAGCATACGCAAGTAAATTAAAAGGATTGAAAGATTGAAAACCGGAAAAAACTTTAATGAAGAAGCATACATAAGAAAATTGAAAAAACTTAAATAATACACAAAAGTGAAATCCGTGAAAATTCGTGAAATCCGTGTCAAAATAATCTTATCCGGAGAAAAAGATGAGTATAAAAGAAATAGTAAAAGCTGAAGAAATAGAAAGCAAAATACTTTTACTCCGCGGACAAAAAGTAATGATTGACCGTGACCTTGCGTTATTGTACGGCGTAACAACAAAAGCATTAAACCAAGCTGTAAAACGAAACAATGAAAGGTTCCCAACAGATTTTATGTTTAGGCTAAACGAAAAGGAAAAAACAGAGGTGGTAACAAAATGTGACCACCTTGCAAGCTTAAAGTTTTCTGCAAGTCTGCCTTATGTATTTACGGAACACGGAGCATTAATGCTTGCCTCGGTTTTAAATTCACCCAAAGCTGTTGAAGCAAGTATTTATGTAGTACGTGCTTTTGTAAGATTAAGAGAGATATTATTAACGCATAAAGAACTTGCACAAAAGTTAAAAGAACTTGAGCTGAAAACAGAAACACATGATGAACAGATTATGGCAATATTTGAAGCAATTAATTAACTTATTGCACTTCCGGAAAAACCTGGAAGAAAAATTGGATTTTAATAATAGTAATCCGTGCAAATTCGTGTCTGCCATAATTCCTGCCTGCCGATAGGCACGGCGTAATTTGTAATTAGTAATAGAGGTAAACTTGGTAAAAATAAAAGTACAGGATACAGAAATAAATATTCTTTCAATAAAGGAAGAAGACTACATTTCTTTAACCGATATGCTGAAAGCAAAAGACGGAGATTTTTTTATATCCGATTGGCTGCGGAACAGGAATACAGTTGAGTTTATTGGCATTTGGGAAAAGATTAACAATCCGGATTTTAATTATGGCGAATATGCCATAATTAGAAGTCAGGCAGGATTAAATAATTACAAAATCAGCGTTAAAGAGTGGGTTGAAAAAACAAATGCTATCGGACTAAAAGCAACGGCAGGAAGATATGGCGGCACTTATGCGCATAAGGATATAGCATTTGAGTTTGGAATGTGGATAAGTGCAGAATTTAAAATATATCTTATTCATGAATTTCAAAGATTAAAAGACGAAGAGCGGAAACAACTTGGCTGGGATATACGGCGGAATCTTGCAAAAATTAATTACAGAATACACACAAACGCAATAAAGGAAAACCTTATACCTGCAGAACTGACAAAAGATCAGGTAAATTTGATTTACGCATCGGAAGCGGATGTGTTAAATATGGCGCTATTTGGCGTGACAGCAAAAAACTGGCGGGATGAAAATCCTGATAAAAAAGGGAATATCCGCGATTTTGCAAATATATCGCAGCTTGTATGTTTGTCGAACCTGGAAAGCCTGAACGCACATTTTATAAATGAAGGTATCGTCCAAAGCGAGAGATTAAGGAAATTAAACACGATAGCAATACAGCAAATGAAGTTGTTAACAAATGAAAGGGAAATTGAAGGATTCAAAGATTGAAAGCCGGAAAAAAATTAAATAATACACAAAAGTTAAATCCGTGTCTTATCGTAATTCCTGCCTGCCGACAGGCACGGCGTAATTTGAAATTAGTAATTGGCTAAAATGACCGGTACACAAATACATTATTATTTTTTATGCAAGCGCAAACTATGGCTGTTTACCCACAAGATTGATATGGAGCAGAACAGCGATGATGTGGCTATGGGGAAATTTATATCGGAGGACAGCTACAAGCGCGAAAAGAAAGAAATAAAGATTGACGACATTGTGCTGGATTTTTATGATGAAAAAGCAAAGATAATCCACGAAGTGAAAAAATCCGATAAAATGGAAGAAACACATATCTGGCAAGTTAAGCATTATATCAGTGTTCTTGAAAGCAAAGGGATTGAAGGCGTTACCGGAGAAATTGATTACCCGAAGTTGAGGCAGACGGTAAAAGTTGAACTTAGTGATAATGACAGACTGCGGTTGGAGGAAATAAAACAGGAAGTTCGAACGATTATTGATTTGCCTCTTCCACCGGGAGTGATAAATAAACCGTTTTGTAAAAATTGTGCGTATTACGATTTATGTTACATATAGCGACACGGATTTCACGGATTTTCACGGAGAAAAAATGAAATTATTAAACGAAAAAGAAACTTATGAAATAATTGGATTATCAATGGAAGTCTATAAGATTCTAGGAAAGGGATTTTCGGAAGTTGTTTATAAAGATGCGCTGGAGTATGAGTTTACACAAAGAGCTATTTCATTTCAAAGAGAAAAGGAATTTAAAATAAAATACAAGGAAATATTTCTGCCGCGTAAATACAACGCTGATTTTGTTGTATTTGATAAAATTATATTAGAGGTAAAAGCTGTGGAATCAATTGTGAGCGGACATATTAAGCAAACACTGAATTATCTTGCAGCGTCAGGTTTAAAAATTGGTTTAATAGTAAATTTTGGAGAATATTCATTAAAACATAAACGAGTAATTTTATAATCCGTGTAAATCAGTGAAATCCGTGTCTATGAAAAGAAACTATTACATATTCAGCAGCGGAAAACTTATCCGCAAACAAAATACCCTCTACTTTGAACCTGGTCCTGCCGGTGAGCCGGAACTTGAAAAAGAAGAAGAGGAGATAGAAATAGAAGATGATTCAATAACAGAAGACGAAGCCGAAAAGCAGGAACAGCAGAGAATACCGCGTAAACCTATTCCTGTGGAGGATATTGAATCAATTTACTGTTTCAGCGAAATGAGATTTAATACAAAATTCCTTAACTTTATTGCACAGAAACAAATAACGCTGCATCTTTTTAACTATTACGGCTATTACAGCGGCTCATTCTATCCAAGGGAGCCATTCATTTCCGGAAGTTTACTTGTAAAACAGGTGGGTCATTACACAGATGCAGAAAAACGGGTAAAATTAGCCCAGAAGTTTGTAGAAGGTTCGGCAGAAAATATCAGAATGAATTTAAAATATTACGATAAACGTGAAAAAGATATGTCCCCGTTTATTCCTAAGATAGAAGAATTGATTCAGGATATAAAACACACTACTGACGTGCAGGAATTAATGGGAATTGAAGGAAATATCAGATCGACCTATTACACAACCTGGAATTTGATTATTGACCAAGTAATAGAATTTGAAAAGAGAATTAAGCGTCCGCCAACCAACCCGATAAATGCGCTTATTTCTTTTGGCAATTCGCTTGTATATACAACCGTACTTAGCGAAATTTATAAAACACAGTTAAATCCGCTGATAAGTTTTTTACATGAACCGGGCGAAAGAAGATTTTCGTTGGCTTTGGATATTGCTGAAATATTCAAACCTTTGCTTTCCGATAGAATTATTTTTGCCCTGATGAACAAGAATATGATAACAGAAAAGCATTTTGATAAACAAATGAACTACTGTTATTTATCGGAAGCCGGAAGAAAAATTTATCTTCAGGAATATGATGAAAAATTGAAAACTACAATTAAACACAGGCAATTGAAAAAATCTGTTAGCTACCGGCATTTAATAAGATTGGAATGTTACAAAATAATAAAACACATTCTCGGTGAAAAAGATTATGAACCTTTCAAAATTTGGTGGTGATAGTTAATTACGAATTACGAATTTCAAATTACGAGTTAAGAACAATGAAAGAGAATAATGTTGTAAAAGAGAAATCTTATAATTTTGTATTAAGGATTATAAAGTTCTATAAATATTTAAATGAACATAAAAAAGAGAATGTTATTTCGAAACAAATTTTAAGATGCGGTACTTCAATCGGGGCTAATATTGAAGAAGCATTAGGCGCTCAATCAGAAAAAGATTATTTCGCTAAAATTTGTATTTCATATAAAGAATGCAGGGAAGCACACTATTGGATAAGATTATTAACTGATAGCGGTTATATTAAAAAAGAACAAAGTTCATCGTTATTGGATGATTGCGAAGAATTATTAAAGATTATCAGTTCAATACAAAAGTCAATTAAAGCCAAATTTGATAAAAATCGTAATTAGTAATTTGAAATTAGTAATTGATAAAATATGTATGTAATAATAGTTTATGATGCCGCTCCCAAAAGAGGAGCAAAATTATTAAAATATTTACGAACACATTTAACTTGGGTTCAAAATTCGGTATTTGAAGGAGAAGCAACTCCGGCAAGATTCGAATCGATTAAAGCCGGGATTAAAGAAAGAATAAACAAAGAAAAAGATAGTGTTATTTATTTCACGCTGGATAATGATAAATATCTGAAACGTGGAATTTTAGGAGTTGAACGAAATGAAACAGATGTTTTTATATAACAATCGTCGTAACCCCGGGTTTTTAGCATTATTTGGGGTTGACGATAAACTGTGTAAAAAAAGCTTTGAAAATAGCTTAAAAACGCAGATATTGCGGGCGGTTTTAATCGTACTAATGTAGAATTGAAATAAGAATAGTTACTGCATTTATATTGGTAGGTAACAGGTTTTAATCGTACTAATGTAGAATTGAAATGAAATATGATAGAAATCACAATTTGATTTCTTTTTCGTTTTAATCGTACTAATGTAGAATTGAAATCAAAATCTATTTGCTATCGATGAAGTATTATCATTAGTTTTAATCGTACTAATGTAGAATTGAAATAAGCCTTTAAAATGTCGGTCGAACTGTTAAAACAAGTTTTAATCGTACTAATGTAGAATTGAAATTTGTTAAAATTTGGCTATTGATTAAAAATAAAAAGGGTTTTAATCGTACTAATGTAGAATTGAAATTAAGACCAAGATCGGCTTTCGGCTGTATCTGTGCGGTTTTAATCGTACTAATGTAGAATTGAAATAGGCTCGTGTTATCGTAAACTAAGCCCACGGCGGAAAGTTTTAATCGTACTAATGTAGAATTGAAATCCAAAACAGAGCAGAAAGAAAGCATTGGCGACTGGGTTTTAATCGTACTAATGTAGAATTGAAATTTTAATATCAGATAATAAAATTGAGGGATTCATATCGTTTTAATCGTACTAATGTAGAATTGAAATCAAAGCTGAATACATCCTCGTATTCAAGCCTGTTGTGTTTTAATCGTACTAATGTAGAATTGAAATT
>JAAYAN010000239.1 GCA_012719345.1 Ignavibacteria bacterium
TCTAAAGATATAAAAATGCCGCTTAATTTTTTTGCATTATCAGGGGTAACTTCGCTACGCTTCGTTACCCCTGATATTCCAATTTTCTCCATTTCCTTGTTGTCTCGTTTTTATTGGAGGCAATATATTGAATTTCATAATGTGCATTTATATCACCAATCTGATCCACACTATCCCGTATCCAGGTAAAATTTCCTGTATTCTTTTTCTCGTGAATTTTAAACTTGTCCTTTAAATGTTCATTATTTTTAAGAAAATTTTCAAAGCTTTTTATCATATTCTTAAAAACTAAACTACCTTCTTTTTCTTTTGCCATAATTAGTCCTTAAAGTACACTAAGGTTAAATCATAAATGTTGCTCAATTAAGTTGTCTTCTGTATATTCCCAAGTCATTCTTCAATTCCTTTAAGTATTTGCCCAAACACTTTCTGCAGAAGTTCATAATCCACAGCATAGTTTTTCCTTAGAAAATACTCTGAAATGCTTCCGGGTTTATCTTTAAGCTCTTCACTAAGTATAGTTTTGATTGTATTTGATAATTTCTGCGACTGTGCTAAAATCAACTTCATATCCCTCCCCAACAATCTTGCGCCCGCTAATTCCGTATAATTATCAGTCGGTATTTCATCAACCAAATCCAAATGATCCTCAAAAAACCTTTCTGAATTTATATCAAAGTAATTTTTCAGTATTTCGTTTATGTCATCAAGATCCTTTGTTCTCTCCTGTGGTTTATCACTAAAAGAAATCAACTTCAGGATTACAAGTCCTTCCAAAGGTGAAACTTTAATCGTAATCTCTTCAAGGTCAGCGGCAACAGTGTGACTTTTAACCTCCTTCATACCCACAACCGATAGCTCAATTTCTCTTTCAGTGAACTTTACTGTTCCCTCTGCTTCAAGCTCGCCGAACGGCAGCAAATCAATGATTGTATCTGTTTCAACGTGGATAATCCGATAAGGCTCGCCGGCTTTTTTGAAACCGCTTTGTATAAAACGGTTTATCATATTATCATAAACTTTCATCTCCGGCATCATTACTGCAAAATCAATATCCTTTGTATCTCGTCTTGGTTTAAAGCCTTTTTCGAGGAAATGAAAGTCTTTTGCCTGAGCACCAATTAGATAATACCCGATTCCCATTTCTCCGCAAACGGTATCAATTATACGGAATACCTCTCTGAAGTGAGGTAAACTGAGTTCTCTATATGCTTTCTTTGAGATATCTGTCATATATCAGTTTTGCAGTTTCAATACATCTGCTGTTACCTGTGTTCATTAAATCAGTGTAAGCCAGCAAAGGATGAACTATAGTTTCGTTAAAGGTCTCCCGGTCTTTCCAGAATTTATTATAAACTTTAATATTGCCTTCATTGGCAGGTACAATTCTATAATTTTTTATCAGTTCATTTCTTGTTTCTTCTGTGTAAAGAGTGAAAATTTCAGGCGCCAGATACTGAGTAATTAAATCACCAGCCGGTTCGCCTCCCCAAAAGGTTTGTTCCGGCTTTAGAAGTAACTGCTTCCAGTTCTTTTCATCTTCTGCCTTTGCAAAACGGAAATTCCCAATATATAAAGCAGGTTTCAGCTTTTCTTCATAAGCGCCTGTCCATTTCTCAAGCAGATTATTTTTATTGATGAGCTGATACTGTTTCTTTCCTTTCTCAATCAGGAATTCCTGCTCCCTAAGTCCGTTGATAATGTAGTTGATATTTCCTAACGCTATTCCCGCTTCTTCGGCTATCCTGCGTTGAGTTTCGTTTACTAATTCATTATCGATTAAGAAAAGATAAATTACTCTAAGTCCCGTAGCTGTAAAAGCCCTGTTAATCTTTTCTTTTTCAGTTTTCTCTTTTTTATGCCCTTCAATCCAGATATTGGTTTTAGCTGTTTTTAAAAAGATATTCCCTGCCGCATCTAAATAAGCAATTCCTTCTTTTCTAAGTTCTTCTTTTATCTTCGGGAATATCGTATTTGCAATGAGCAGAAAATTCCTGTTTTTTTCTGCCATCTGTTTAATTTTATCCAACTGATGATTGCGGATTTCCCGTTTAACCTCCACTACAAACAATTCCTTGCCATTTTCAAACTGGAATTCTACTTCAGCATCAATCCCTTTTCCCTCACGGGCAATTACAACCCCTGCAATGCCGGTATTCTTTTTAAGATTATCCAGGGCAGTATGTATTATATTCGTTTCCATTTTCCTGTCTTGATCATTTGTTCGCAATGTTCACGAACCGTGAACACACAAACATAGTGAACATTACGCCAATTCCAAAGAGTTTTTTATGCTCTATTTGTCCTATCATAAATTGTCTGAACTGTGATTTATTTGATTTCGGGATTGCCCTGATTTTTTTTGTTTGAATTTACCATTAAGCAACCTCTTAAATTCCATACTTTTAGAACCAAAATTGATGAGCAAACCCACTTCCAAATCATACGCTTCAAGGTAGTTGAGAGCCTGAGCAAAATGAACATCTTCTAATTTGATAATTGCCTTTAACTCAACCGAAACCACACCTTCCGCCAAGAAATCAACCCTGCGCGTGCCTATTTGCTGTTGTTTGTAATAAATAGGCATTTCGTGTTCGCGCGAAAAAGAAATTCCATTATCCGCCATTTCAATTTCTAAAGCTCTTTGATAAATAACTTCTTGAAAGCCATTGCCCAATGCACGGTGCACTGCCATAGCGCAACCAATAATCTTGGATATCAACGCTGAATATTTGTATTCTTCTTTGACCATATCATTCTATTGTCTGAACTGTGATTTGTTTGATTTCAGGATTACCCTGATTTTGTTTCGTTTATTGTTGTTTTTAATCATACTAATCATTTAATCAGCTTAATCATAGTTCAGACTTCTATTTCCCCGTTCATTAATCTTGGTAACAAAATATCCCGTGCCTCGCGGAGTTTGGCGTTTTGTTTTTGTAGCGTTAGAATTAGTTTGAAAGGAGCTTCAAATTCTTCTGCGTACTCATTTAGTACTTTTTGATTTGGTACAAAGACTTCCATATTCTCAAACTTATTCTTATTCACATTAGTAAAAGTCGAACCATTACTTCCTAAAGCATCAAGCTGTTCTTTCATTTGCGACATTAACGAATAAAAGAAATAGACATTTTTTGGCTCATAAAAAACGATTGAATTGATTTGCTGATTGGTTTGACTTGGTTTAGAAGTTATCCCAACAACTCCTGCCGTTCCAATGCAACTTACACTAAGACTTAATGGTGGAAGGAATTTTTTCTCTTGCGATTTAGCTCCAAGTTCACTCAACATTTGATCAGTATGCTCAATGAAAATTTGATTGTGCATATCTGGAGTTTTGATAAATGGAACATCATCACCAAAATAATCAGCAATAGTTGTGGACGGTGTTTTACCTGTAATTATATATCCAAATTCGGACAAGATATGTTTTTCTAATTTTTCTTCCTTCACAATCCCCTTATACCTCAAAAACGCCTTCTCCTCCAGCAACTTTATCCGCTTCAAATTATTCTCTATCAAATCATCATAAGCAGATAAGATGCTGGCGATTTTGTGTTGGGTGGGGAGAGGCGGGATTTGTAATTTGAATTCCATTATGGAAGTCTTGTTTCCTCTTGGCATCTTAGTACCATTTGAACCAGCTACCATATCATCAAAAAAGGCATCCTTTGAAAGTTGATAATAAAGAAACAGCGGTTCTACATTTTCTTTTGCTCTAAATACAAGAACATCGTTTGAGCAACCGCCTTGTTTATCTGCAAACCATATCTTTTTGAAATAAGGACGAATATTTGAGATTAGTACATCATTTTCAGAATAACTATTTGCATTGCCAGAAGTAGGAACATAGTTTGAGTTGACGACACCACCTCTATCAGGAACTAAATTATCCGTGGAAATATAATTTGTTGCATCTAAAAGTCCAGCTTCGACCTTCCCTGTCCAATAGTTGGCAATATCTTTTAATTGATAATTATCCCACTTCATAACCCCAAGCCTTTAAAATTTTCAGAAATAGCATTTGCCAAAGCAATGGCTTCTTCGTTCAATCCTTCCAGCTCAATATGTATTTCATTCAGGCGTTCTTCATAGTCAAAGTCATCATCAGTAGCAGTATCCACGCCAACATATCTGCCAGGGCTTAGGCTCCAGTCTTTGGCTTCAATTTCTTTTTGGGTTACTACTTTGCAAAGTCCTTCCACATCAGTATAAACGCCATCGGAGAAACGGCTTTTAAGCCAATGGGCTTGTTTGTAGAAATATTCGGTTTCGTGCAACAATCCGGGTTCTTCTTCATCGGGGTTGCCGCTTAGTTGCTGTTGCAGGGTTAACAGGGGTAAAATATATTTTGCCCGTACATTCAGCTCTTTCCAGTCTTTGTTTTTGTTCAGTTGGTATTCTTTTGCGGCTGTGCTTATGGCATCCAGCAATTGCTTAATGAGTTTGTCTTGCGGTTTGCGTAAGGCTTTTGTCTGTACCGTAATTTCAGAGATTAAATTATTGCCCTGATTATTCTTTACAGTTTCAATTAACTCAGATTGCTTCTTCAGCACTTCCAGATAATCCGATGTCTGAACTATGAATTCAGTGATTAGAGGATTTACCTGATTATTTTCCTTCGTTATTTTTTCAAAGAAAGGAATTACTAATCTATAAATATTCTTTATGGTTTTTTGCAGTTCGGCAGTAACTTCGGCTGTTTCATTTGCTAAGTCAGAAGCAGTCTGCAAATAATCTCTTACTGTATTTTCAAACTTTAGTGTATTACCACGGTAAAGGTTTACAATGCAGATAAGGTTTTGCAATTGCTCGGGGCTAAAATCGTTTACTTTGGAAGTAACTTTTCTGTAAATCTTCCGCGCATCCAGCATTAAAACTTTATCTTTTTTTGCTTCATCATTTTCTTTATTCCGGTCGAAAAACCACAAAGTACAAGGCAATGAACGGGTATAGAAGAAGTTATTCCCGATTGCCATCATAACATCAACAGCGCCGGTTTTTACAAGTTTTTCACGTATTAACTTTTCACTGTGTCCGGCATCGCTTGCAGAAGAAGCCATTACAAATCCCGCCCTGCCGCCTATAGAACCTGCTGAAGCGGGTTTCAGATAATTGTAGAAGTACTGAATCCACAAATAATTGGCGTTGTCATTTTTAGGTAAGTTTACTTTGCCGTCAATTACAAGACGGGGATCTTTCTTTACAACATCTTTATCTTTATCCACACCATCAACATTAAACGGCGGGTTTGCCATTACAAAATTGCAGCCGTGTAGCAGGTTGTGCTTATCCTCATAAAAGGAATTGCCTTCAACTATGTTTCCTTCCAGTCCGTGAACAGTCATATTCATTTTTGCAAGTCTGGTGTTAAGTTCAGCTTTCTCCTGTCCGTAAAAAGTTACTTTCTCAGCAGGACGCAAACCTTCACTTTCAATAAAGTAACCTGTCTGCACAAACATACCGGCACTGCCGCAAGCGGGGTCGAATACAACACCGTGATCAGGTTCAATCACGTTTACAATAGTTTGCACTAAACTCATAGGTGTAAAGAACTCACCTCCTTCCTGTGCGCCCGTCATAGCAAATTTATTAAGGAAGTATTCGTATATTTTCCCGAACAGATCACCATTAGTTTTCTGCAAAACTTCTTTGTTGAAAATGCGTAAAAGTTCCTTCAACAGGTCTTTACTGAAAATAGAATAGTTTTTTGGCAACACACCTTTCAGGTTGTCATATTCATCTTCTATAAGCTTCATTGCATTATCAATTGCGTCGCCAATATCTGCACTTTCAGGCAGTGAAACAAGAAAATCGAACTGGGCTTTCTCAGGCAGGAACATTGAATTCTGTTCCTCAAAATCCTTTTTGGTAAGAGGTCGAATTCCGCGTTGAGGGTGAACAGGCAAAGTTTTTTCCACTTCAATTTTAACTTTTTGAAAACGGTTGAAGGCGTGTCGTAGAAATATTAAACCAAGTACCGGCATCGAATATTCTGAAGCTGTCAGTTTACTATTTGCTCTAAGTTGATCCGCAGCCCGCCAAAGTTCTGCTTCCAAAAGTTTGAGTTGTTTACCTTGCATAAAGTCCAGATTAGTTTTTTAATCGAAATTTACGAAATTAAGTATGCAAATAACAATTCCGTTTCTACTTTTTTAAACCGTCCCTTTTGTCCCTTCTCATTTCACGTTTGAAAAATTAGTTAGTTGAAAATAGCAAACCGACTATTCCGGAATTAGTCGGCGCTACAAAAAAAAGAAGGAGCAGTAAAGAAAGTTACCAGCTCTCCTTACTACTCCTTCAACCACTTACGTGTCTCTGAGCGAGAAATTTTTGAATAAACTTTTCTATTCTGCTCTTACTTTTATCATTTTTGAAACTTGAATCCCCCTATTAGCAAAAATATACATATTGTACTTAAAATCAGAGTTTTTTATCTGTATTAGAGTAAAAACCAGGATTTTTCCAACCGGATGCAGTCTTTAAAATACATAAGAATATATGGCTATTGCCAATACAGTATATGAAATTTAATTTAGTAATTGTTACAAAAGATGGTTCTAGGTTATTCCTGGTAGGGCTTCTTGTATTTTCTAAGTTCTTTTGCTAATACCGGCATACTGATCTGGTTATAATACCTGTCTGCCGTTGTTGTGTGTTCGAGACCTACTAATTCTGCAACAATTGTTGCATCCATTCCATAACTTCTTGCAAGAGTTATAAATGTTTTACGGAAAGTTCTTGGAGTATAGGGAGTAGTCATTCCAAGTTCTTTTCTGTATTTTCTAAATGCCTGCGCTAAATTTTCAACATTATTATAACCGATTAGTTGTCCTTCCTTTAACTCCGCAATTCTGGCTTTCAGAATGGGTTCCAGTTCCTTATGAATTGGGACTGTTCGAAAGGTTTTTCTTTTAGGTGAAGCATAGGTCATCTCCATTTTATCAAGGTTAATTCTGTCAACAGTTAAAGAAAGCAGTTCGGTTGATCTTAACCCGGTATAAAATGCGAGATAAACAAATGTTTTCAAATAAGCATTTTTACTTTTTAAACCATCGAATATCTTTCTTAAATCCTTTGCATCAAATACAATCTTTTCTTTTATCTCAGGTTTGGGTTTAACATCTCTGTTTATTTTAAAGAAAAGTATGTAATTATACTCAAAGAGAAAATTAAGAAAATGATTAAGCTGTTTGTAATATCCAAAGATAGTGTTTTTTGCCCTTGGTATTCTTTTAATATCATTGATCCAATTTTCAGTTGATAGTTTTGTTATTGTCGCGCAGGGCAGCTCAATATCAAATGTTTCTTTGAACTTATTATAAAACCTCCAGTAATCTTTTATGGTTTTAGGATGTTTGCTACTATTATTGTTAAGAAAGTGTTGAAACGCAAAAGCAATGCTATTGCGCTTCACACCGGTTTGTTTTCTAAGATTTTGACTCTTTTCTATTTCTTCTTCAAGGACTTTTTTCTTTTTCTCCAGGAGCTTTCGGTTCGCTGGAGAATCCTTCAGTTTTGTTGACCTGTTTTTTGATTTTCCCATTGCTGAATCATACCAGCTTAGATAAAGAATCCCATTTTTCGGGTAAATACTTGCCATAATCAATTCTCCAGAATAATTTCGTTAAATAAATCGTTAGTACTTTTTGATGATGTTTTATTTTTAAAGACAGTTTCATTTATCATATCCTTTTTCCTTTTTAATATTTGTGGTTCGCAGGTTGATTTTCGGTAAACCAAATTATCTTTTATAAATCTTTGAATTTCAATGTAAGGTATCAATTCTTTCCCATTATCTAATATAACTCCTATCAAACCATTATTAATTAATTCACTTAGCCTATCCTTGCCAATTTTCATAAGCCTTGCTGCCGTACTTTTGGGCAGCAAGGTTAATTCGTTGAATTCTTTAATCCCAGAAAAAGCAATAAAGAAAACTTTGAAAAAATAGGATAAAGATATAAGTTTTGAAAAACAATTTCTAATGCTTAGCAATAAGAAAAATATCACTATGGGATACAAAATAAGCTTTACAAA
>JAAYAN010000300.1 GCA_012719345.1 Ignavibacteria bacterium
TCAGTTGAGCGGACACAAATGGGTTAACAGCGACATAGAAGCTGAAACAGGCGGTGGCATTGTGCCATTCAAGTACCGCAAGAGCAACTACGTCAACGCCGTCCAATGGGCAAATGGCCTAGAAACTGCCCTGCTCATTAAAGACCCTTGGAAGATCTTTATGACAACAGATCACCCCAACGGTGGACCCTTCACTGCTTATCCAAAGGTCCTAGCCTGGCTCTTCAGCAAGAAAGCACGCGATGCAACTCAAAAGAAGACTAACAATAAAGCCAAGAAAAGGACTATCCTTGCCTCAATTGACCGTGAATTAAGTCTATATGAAATAGCCATCATGACCCGAGCAGGCCCAGCTAAAGCCTTAAACCTGAAGAATAAAGGCCACTTAGGTGTTGGTGCAGATGCGGACGTTGCCATATTCAACATTAATCCAGAAAAGATCGACATAGCTAAGAAGTACAAAACTGCCCGCCGAGCATTTGCCCATGCTGCCTACACAATCAAAGCTGGTGAAATCATTGTGAAAGACGGTGAAGTTCTACAGCACGTAGAAGGCAAAACATACTGGTCAGACATAAAGCTAAAGAATCCACTCAAGGTCGATGATGCATTCCGCCAGAAGTTCAAAGATTACTACTCAGTCGAATTGGAAAACTACCCCATAGATGTAACCTACATCAAACATCCAAGTCCAGTTACTGTTGAAGCAGAGGTGTAAAAAAATGACCATAATTTTAACCCCACTTAAAGAATTTAAACTCCCCATAATCGCAGAATGTATAACCCCCGCAGAGTTCGAAGGCAAAAAACTTGAAGAAATCGCAGTCCTCCCAATCTATGAGGGTAATATGGAAAAAACCCTCTCTGACATATATAAAATAGAGCAGGATGAATCGGCTACACCTACTATAGTCATCAATGGCGATAATAGCAAAGTCCGTCGCATTGGCAAAAAGATGAAAGCTGGCGAAATAATCATCAACGGAAACGCAGGTATGCATCTAGGTATGGAAATGAAAGGCGGCAAAATTACCGTTAAAGGCGACGCACTAGGCTGGACAGGTGCAGAAATGAAAGGTGGAACAATCGAAATCTTCGGAAACGGCGGCGACTATCTTGCTTCGCCATTTCGCGCAGCTGAAGCCGGCATGAAAGGGGGACTCATTATCGTACACGGTGATGTTGGACACGATGTCGCCGCTGGCATTAAAGGCGGCATAGTCAAAGTTATGGGTAACGCTGGCAACTTCTTAGGCTTCCACATGGCCGAAGGCACAATCTTTGTTGCGAAAAACATTGGCAGCAGAGCAGGCGCTTATATGACTGGAGGCAAAATAATCGTCGGCGGCACAGTAGGCTCAATCCTCCCGACATTTTCAATAGATAGTATCAAACCAAAAGTAAAAGTCGACGACACTCAACAAGCAGCCGGACCATTCTATGTCTTCATGGGTGACCTAACAGAAAAAACACGCGGCAAAATCTTTGCCAATAAAGCCAGCAACCCACAACTAAGCATATACGAAAAGTATCTCTAAGGTGAAAAGCATGGACGTTAAAACCATCAGTGTAAA
>JAAYAN010000240.1 GCA_012719345.1 Ignavibacteria bacterium
TAGCGCTCTAAATATTGTTGAATTATTCCATTAACTAACCATAAATAAAAGGAGTAACCACAATGTCAAGACCTCAAGCATCCGAAGCCGCGATACTCGAACGAAACGGTATAGCTCTCGAAAACGCGGTAAAACAACCCGAAATAGCTTCCCTTATGGAAGAACACGGTTACGATTCAGCCGAAATTGCAAATGGCAAAGCATTACACGAAGAAGCCCTGCGCATATCCAGAAAGAATAAAGTTGAAGGAGATGAAGCTGGCGAAGCATATAAAATATATGCAGGCATTTACGGCAGACTTGATGAAATGTACAGCCGCGACCGTAAAAAGGCAAAAATCGTTTTCAGGGAAGACCCTGTAACCTTAAAAAAGCTTGAACTTACCGGAAGCATCCCTCAGGCTTATGTAGCTTGGCAAAAAACTGTTGCAAATTTTTATTCAACTTTAAATGCAGAATCTGAGTTAATTGAGAAACTGAAACGGCTTAAAATTACCCCCGAAAGTGTTGCAGCTGCAATAACATTGGTTGAACAGATAAAAACGGCAAGAGCGGCATATCTTAAAGAAAAGGGAGAATCGGAAGATGCTACGAAAGAAAAAGATGCAGCCTTTGCCAAAATGGATAAATGGATGAGCGACTTTTACGCTGTTGCCCGCATTGCAATGGAAGACAAACCGCAGCTGCTCGAAGCCCTCGGTAAAATTGTAAAAAGCTGATAAAACTCAGTGCAACTCCGTGGAAAACTCTAAGAAACTCTGTGGTTAAACACAAGCCACTTTAAACCACAGAGTACACAGAGTTTCTTTAAAACAAAAAGCCCGACAGTTGCCGGGCAAACAATCATTCAAAATTAAACATTTCCCGATAAATCGGGACAGGCAAAATTCAAAATTATTTCAGCAGCATCAACTTTTTCGAAGCATTAAACTCACCTGCTTGAATCCGGTAAATGTAAACGCCTGTTGCAATTGAAGAAGCATAAAATTTCACTTCGTATTTACCGGCTGATTTTTGTTCGTTAACCAAAGTTGCAACTTCCTGTCCAAGCATATCATAAATTTTAAGCGTTACAAACACACCCCGTCCTGCGGACACCCCTCTCGAGAGGGGACTTTCGGGGATACTATATTTAATTGTTGTACTGGGATTAAACGGGTTAGGGTAGTTTTGTGAAAGTTCAAAAGATACCGGTAATTCGTTAGATGAAGTTACATCAGTTACTTTTGTTGTTCCGGTATAGATCTTTCCGCTGCTTGTTCCTAAAATAATTTCGCCTGTAGCCGAATTAACCGAAACAGATGAAACATTTTCATTTACAAGACCAGTTGAAATAAATCCTGAGCCGCTATTAAGTTTTACAAATACTCCCTTATTCCACGAACTTGCAAAAACGTTATCGTTATTATCTACAGCAATAGAGTAAATATATTTTGCGGAAAGTCCGTTAATTCTCTGCCAGTTTAATCCGCCGTCTGGTGAGGTGTAAAGTCCGGCGCCGTAAGTGCCTGCATAAACTTCTCCGGCTGAAGTAACGCCGAGAGTCCAGATGTGTGCGTATCCAATGTTAATATTTATAAACGCTTCGCCGTCTTCCGATTTGAAAAGTCCGGTTCCGAATGTTGCTGCTAAAAGGACATTGTGCAAAGGATCAACCGCGAGTGAATGAATTGCAGGATTAGCTGTTCCGAGATCAATAATTTTCCAGTTATTTAAAGAATCAAGAGAGGTTCTGAAAAGTCCGTAACCCCAGGTTCCTGCGTAAAGATATCCATTATATATTGCAAGCGCACGGGTATCGAGCGAATCAAGTCCGGCTGACTGCCATGTTGCGCCGCTATCTGAGGATGCAAAAACACCGTGTTCTGTTCCGGCAAAAATACTGTTTCCAGATTGAACTATTGACCAGATAAATGCTGCATTAATTCCTTCGGAAGAATTATTCCAGTTTCCGTCTGCTGCCGATTTATAAACTTTACCGCCCCAGGTTCCGGCAAAAGTACCGTTATTTCCTGAAGATAAAGTCCATATCATTTCATTTTCAATTACGCTTCCGGTTTCTTTCCATTCAATATTAGTTTCGTCTTCAATTACATCTTTTTCAAAAGTTACTTTAAGCGGAGCAATTGAAAAATCATTTTCTTTGTCGAGATCAATCTGATCGAGTTCTGTAACGGATGCAATATTTACAATTACCGGATCAGGAATATTTCCTAAAAATTTAACATTATTAAACTGTCCTGCGCCGGAAACTGATTTTGCAATCATTTGTCCGTTCTGCACGCCTGTAATAAAATTAACATCAGCGAAAGGTGCAAGGATTGAACCTGTTACATTTATTCCTTTAATAGTAAGTTTTGCGGTTTGCGAAAAGTTATAAAGCACGTTGCTAATATCTGTGCCGAGCACGGTTAATCCGCCGCCCCACGAAGCTGAGTCGCCGGTAAAGTTTACAATTACAACCGCTCCGTTTGGAACATCAATCTGAAAATCATTTGCAGTTGAAAGATCGCTGCAGTTTACTTCAAAAACATTAAAAAGCGGATCGTTGCCTGTAAGGAAAATTCCTCCCCACATCAGTTCAACATTTCCGTTTGCTTCGTAAGCTGCAAGAGTTTTTGAAAGCGAACTCAATTCAACCGAAGCTGCGTTAAAATCTATTACAGAATCCTGACGGATTGTTCCGTCAATTACGCCGAAAAGATGTTCGGGAACATCAATGAATTTTCCGTAAACAACATTGCCGTTAAGAACTGCGCCGCTGCGGAAAGTCAGTTTTCTTCCTACAATAAGAACATCTTCGGTTCCGTTACTGTTCGGCAGTTTATCGCCAACACTATAATTTGCCAAATCTGCGTCTCTACCAATGGCAGCTTTTCCTTCTGTATCGCTTGAAGGCTGTGTTAAATCTTCCAGTACGAAAAGATTAAAATCGGAAGCTACGCCAAGCGACCGTGAATTTGCAAGTAAATCTTTACTGCTTATTTTTGTATGAATTGTTAACTGTGCCGACTGATTTCCATTTAATGTAGCAATTTTCCAAATACCATTATTGTATTCTCCGTTTGTTGCATTAGCGCCGGTTAAAACTAAACCCGGTGCAAGCGCTTCGGCGACTTTTATATTTGTAGCCTGATTTGAACTTATGTTTTGAACATTGATTGTGTAAACAGCTTCTTCGCCGTCTTCGCAAATATCTTTATCAACTGATTTGAAAACTCTTAAATCAACGTCTTCAAACCAGCTGATTTTTGCTTTTACTTCTTTTAAATCGACACGCGGAGTTGCGAGAACCAATTTCTGATATTGATCACCCTTAAGTGCGTGAACATATTTTGTTCCGTGAGGAATTACCACAAAAGCCTGAACTGTTATAATTGTTTCATTTCCGGTATGAGCAATAACTGTTATTGGTTCTGTTATACCGGTTGAGTCGGTGTAAATTTCGTAGGTGCTTAATTCGGTTCCAGAATTAACAAACAATTTTACATTAATATTTTTTGCAGGATTGTTAAACTGATCGTATGCTTCAACTTTAAAAAGCGCTTCTTCTGTACTTTTAAATTTTGATTTAAGCGGAGTGATTACTAAACTTTTAATTGTTCTCGTGTCACCGGAATTTAAGTTTGCATCGTTAACAATTGCCAATGCGCGATTTTTTATCGCCGCTGTTTCTATTGTGCTGATAACAAGACTATCTGAAAAATACCAGATTGCTGCTTGAATTGCAGCTGCTTCCTGTTCTACTTTTGATAAAGAACCGCTATAAGGAAATGTTCTGAAGGGATAGTAGTTATTTAAAATGTAAGTGATTTGGGAAGAAGTTTCACCGGCATCTGTATAAGTTTCATTGTATTTTATAGTATGACCTAAATCAATGCAGAAAAAGTTTGCACTTTGGCCGTTTACTTTTCCGTTAAAAGTACCGGAAGAATATGTTCCTGTACCGGAATACGGACTGTTGAATTTTATATTAACATATTTATCAAGGTTTTTTACTGTAGCTGTGCTTGTTGAATCTTTTGTTCCGGCAAAAAGACTTCCGGTTAAAAGAAAGAAAATAGTAAAAATAAGTGCGGACAAAGCGAAATAATTAATTCTGTTCTTCATTAATATTCCAAAAATTAAATTGTATTTTTAACACAAAATAAATGCCATAAAAAAACAAAGAATATCGTTAAAAAGAAATGCTTTTAGTAAAAATAATGTATCAATATGATAAATGGTAAAAAATTAAAAAAATATGAAACAATTATCTTTCAAGCAATGCAACATTTTCAATATGGAAAGTGTGGGGAAACATATCAACTGCGCAGGATTTAATTAATTTATAGCCGTTTTTTACCAGCTGCTCAACATCGCGGGCTTGGGTTGCCGGGTTGCAGCTAACATAAACAATTTTCTTCGGCGAAAGCTGGATTATGTCGGTTACAGTTTTAGGGTTCATCCCGCTTCTTGGAGGATCGGCAATTATAACATCCGGGTTCGGAAAATTTTCGTTTTGAATAATCGGGAGGAAGGATTTATTTAAGTCCGTTTGTATAAAAGTCAGATTTGAAATGTTATTCAAATCAGCATTAAAATTTGCATCCGTAACAGCAGCTTCAACGCTTTCAAAAGCATAAACTTCTTTAGCTTTTTCCGAAACAAATATTGAAATTGTACCGGCTCCGGAATACAAGTCGTAAACAACTTCATTTCCTGTCAACCCGGCGTATTCTAAAGTTTTTTTGTAAAGATTAACAGCCTGTTTAGTGTTTGTCTGGAAAAATGAATTCGCGCTTATCCGGTATTTAAACTTTCCGATATTATCAAAAATAAATCCGTTGCCAACAAAAACTTTTTCGTAATCGCCAAAAGCTGTCTGCGACTTTTTCAAATTTATATTATTTATTACTGTCGTAACCGAAGGAAATAGTTTAATCAGTTCTGCAGAATATTCCGAAATGAGTTTCTCGTTTTCTTCTGACGTAACAATATTTATCATCAAATCATTTGTGTGATGCGATTCTTTAATTACCAGATTCCGCAAATATCCCGTGTGGGTTTTTGAATTGAAAATTGAAACATTCCTCGATCTGAAAAACTCGCGGGTAAAGTTAACAATTGCCGCACTTTGTTCGGATTGCAAGTAACATTCTGTAATATCCAGAACTTTATCAAAAACTCTTGGAATATGCAAACCGAGCGCAAAATCTTTATTTTCGATATTTTCGTTTTCCATATCTTCTTTTAACAGCCAGCGCTTATCGGCAAACGAAAACTCCATCTTGTTCCTATAGTAAAAAATATCTTCTGCGCCAATTGCTTTTTCTCTCTCGAAATCCGTGACGCCTGCAATGTGTTCAAAAGTCTCTTTTACCTGCTCATCCTTAAACTGCAATTGTGTTTCGTATTTCAGATTTTGCTGCTTGCACCCGCCGCAGACGCCAAAATGAATGCACTTTGCTTCAGTACGAATTTCTGAAGGAACAAGAATTTTTTCGCAAAGGGCTTCGGCATAGGATTTTTTAACTTTTATAATTCTTGCAAAAACTTTATCGCCCGGGAAGGAGCCGTTCACGAAAATTACAAATTTACGTTCGTGGTCGCTTTCGTCAACCTCAATTTTTGAAATTCCCTTTCCTTCGAAAGCGTACCCGGTTATTTCGAGTTCAATCAAGTCGTTTTTATTTGGTATCATTTTTCTGCAGCAATAATATTTTGAAACTTATAAATTTATCGAGACCAAGTTTTAGATATGCGTCTGTCTCGTGGCGGGCTTTTTTTATTATTTTTTTATTGTACTTAAGTTCGTCCTCGTCCATCTGGTTAACGCTGTTTTTCATCATTATCGAACACAATTCGTAATATTCATCAAGTCCGCGCTTTTCTTCAATTTCTTCAATTACAGTAAAATTACGCTGCTCGTAGTAACTTTTTATTTCTTCCGAATCGAGCAGGCTTAATTGCGAGGAAGTTAAAATATCGTTTACATAAGTAGGAATATCTTCTCTTATTTTTACAATTTCGCCAACTATCAAAAAACCTTCCGGCTGTAAAATTCTTTTTATTTCCTTTATAATTTTATTACGCACCGGGTTTGAAATTGATGCCTGAGCGTAAACGCATTTAAATTGCTTATCTTCAAAATCTGTCCGCGCGAAGTCCATAATTCTTGTTGTAACCGCGCTGTTTTCTTGCAGCAGCAATTTCGCGCTGATTAGGGTTTCGTAATCTTCTACAATAAGTTCAGCACCAACTTTAAATTTTTTGGAAAACTTATCGGCAAAAAATTCGTTGCCTGCTCCAATAAAAAGTATCGGGATGTTTTGTTCAACCGGCGAATTTTTTAAGCGGCGATATTGAAACTCAGTTCCGGGAAGTAATGGTTTGTTCATAATTATTTTTAAATTGTTGAACAAAAGTACAAAAATATATTTTAAAACTTTTGAATATCTAATCTTTGTGTTTAAACGCGGGGTGATGATTTTTCTATTTTTCCACGATGCTAAACCGTTAAAAACGGTTGATGTTGCTTTCGTTTCACTTTTTCCCGGCGATAAATCGCCGGGTTACTGAAATATCTTGACAGTCTCTCCCATTTCTTTGAAAACGGGTATTTAAGCTCCGGTAAAGGTTTATCTTTTGCCAATTAGTATTTTAGCCTGCTGCCCTTCTCCTCCTGTGGCAACAATTATATTTCCCTTAACATCTACGTTGTTGTAGGCTCCGTCAAACCAACCCGTTTCATCCATAAAACTTTTCCATCTAATCCCATTGTAATGAAGTATTTCTCCAAATGCGCCAACACAAAAGATGTCATTCAACCCATTCCCACGTATTGACGTCTTTGCGTACCTCGATACTTCCAGCGGTTTACCAGTCCATTCGGCATCTTCCAATGATTTTTTCTCATATATTCCATTACCTGCTATATAGTAGCGCCTGTTAGGAACAAACCATAATCCGTCAATATCCGCAGCCTGGTAATTTGGTATAACAAGTGATATTTCTGTAGCTGTGTTTCCTTCTATTTTGTATAAACGTTTTCCTGCAGGATAATTCCGGTTACACACAGCCAGAATTTCTTCTTTTCCTGTTTCGCTGTTTGCTGCCCCGTATATGTCAACAAACGGTAAATCAGTTCCCGTTTCTATTTTAGTCCAGGTTGTGCCGTTGTATAAATAAATTGCTCCCCCATTCCCAACACAATAAAGATCATTTTCACTACCCCCCCATAATTTATTTACTTGCCCATTAAAAGGGATTGACTCCATAAAAAAAGCTTTAGATTCAAATTTTTCTCCGTTCCATTTAATTAAATCAGCATAACTCGCAAACCATACATTATCTCCAGAAAAAGCAAAAATAGTACGAAGTTGTGCAATTGTTATAAAATCACCGTAATCTTTAATCGGTATTTTAAAAAACTCCCACTCACTCCCATCCCAATGAATAGCGTTATACAGTGAGAATCCGTTTTCATTCGTATCGGGCAATAATATCTCTCCAACCGCCCAGATATCATTCTCGTTTATTATTGCGGCATCATACAACCGGCAGCTCCCAACTTCACTTCCAAAGTTCCAGCTCTGCCAGGTAAAGTTATTGCTGGTGGTATCGAGCGTTGTAATTTTTGTAGTTAGTTTTTTATCGCCTGTTGTTGCAGTGTAGTTATATTCAGTGTTAGGTTTCAGTCCTTCTTCGTAAAAAGTGTAATTCCCATTTACTTCAACTTGTTTTGGTTCTGCTCCTTCCCGCTCAATAGTTACGCTGCCGTTTGCTTCAATATTTAGCCAAGCCTCAGTGCAGCTTGCATCTTCGGGGGTAAAAGTAAATTTGTTTTCCGGTTCAGTGGTAGTGCAGGAATTTAAAAACAGAAGTGATAATAAAAGAAAAAAAATAGTCCGCATAATTTAATCCTCATTAAATTGCAGTAAAAGATATTGCTGTAAAAAACCATCTATGTTTTCCGCTTCAAAATGCTTCCCGCTGCGGTATATTTTTAATTATTTTATTTTGCCTTCCCTGGCTATAAAACATTTTCCAATTTGTCATTAAAATTCACGTCATCAACTTCAATAAAAAATATTGCCGAAACAAGTAAAATTTAAATTTTTGGTTAAATAAGAATGGGGTCTGCTGTTTATTAATTAAGGTTTCTCTAAGCAGATTTTATATTAAAAATGCGGGTATCGGTGTTGAAGTTTGTTATGTTAAGTTCTTTTATTAAATCTTTTACGGTTTTAATTTCGGCTTCAATTAAATATAGTTTGTGTTTTAAAAGTGCCAGACTTGTAAACGAAATATCCCGTTTCAATTCGGAAATAAGAATTTTGTTTTTAAGTTCAAACTGTTCCGATTCAAGAATTTCAAGTTTTCTTTTTGTTGTGTTTACCCAGTCGGTTTTTCCCAGTTTTTTCATTAACAAAATTGCAATATCAAATGCAATCGGGTCAAGGTTATCGTCATCAAGAAAATTTATTATAGAATCATCTAATTTTTTTTTACCCGACGGGGTTATTTCGAAAACTTCTGTTTCTTTAACAAAGGAAGTTTTTATAAAATCTTCGCGAAAAAGATTTTTACAGGCAATTTCCAAAGTTGAATTGTTTACAGGAAACCATCTTTGAACTTTTAAATCTTCCAAGAGAATTGATATTTCGGAAAAAGAAGATCGTCCGTCTGATAAAATTCCTAAAACCAATATGCCTAATTTTGTAATCATTTGTTTTGTAAATGTTATGTTGACAAACAATCAGCAAAATTTGTGCTAAAAAAATAATTGCGATTATGGGGTAAAAACAAAGAAATAAATTTGAAGTGTTAAAATTAATTGACTCAAAAAATTACAGGTTAAAAATTCTTGCAAGCAAATTGTCGTCCGATAAAAGATTTTCGAAAGAACTGTCGATAAACTCGATGTTTGAAGTAAGAGAAAGATATTTAGCTTTCAGATTATCGGAGTTCTCATTATTTATTACAAAAACCTTTGTATCGTTTTTAAGATTCTTTTTAAAAAGCGCTTTAATGTGCGCATCGGTTCCTGAAAGAGAATATCCGATAAAAACTATTTTTTTTGCGCAATGAATTTCGCGTGCCGATTCGTTTAAAAGCTGCGATATTACTGAGCTTTTAATAAATTTATGATAAGAAGGCGGAATTATTAAAGTCTGAAAATCAGTTCCGTCCAAAGGACAGGAAAAACTGTATTCTTTTTTATCGGGTGTGTAACCAAGAAATTTTCCGTGAAAAAGATCTATTTTTCTGTCCCAAGGAGTTAATAATGTCTGGTTGCAGCAATTACAGTATTTCCAGTTTAAGCTTCCGTGAACTTTTAATATTTTATAAGGAACTGGATGAGCGTTATTAATAATATTAACAGGTTCGCGTGCATTAATCCAAAAGCGGAAAGGTTTAAGCGCTTGATCGGTATTGTAATTCATAAGATGAAAGCAATAGTCAATTAAACCTTTTTCGGGAAAAAGAAAATCGAAAGCCTGTTCAAGGAGTGTATCATAATTCAGTGTTATTATTGAAATGTTTTTGTTGTTATTTACAACCGCTTCCCAAAATTTATGATAGTAAAAGCTTTTTTTGTCTGCTTGCAATTCAATTATGTAATGAATAAGTTTAATTAAGTTCTCTTTAGTATAGTAAATAAAGGAATTTGAATATTTGCTGCTAAGACTTTCACGTTCAAATAAAAAGTGGTCCATAAAAGCAAAAACAGATTCGAGTTGCGGATAAAGGTTCTTTTCGTGGTTTATGTAAAAATTGTCTTTTATAAATTCAATTACAGTTCTGCCAATCGGAGATTCTTCAATTTCATTAAATCCTTTTGATAAAATAGCAGGAAGAATATCCTCTTGCAAAGGAACACCGTCCGGATGAGATGTGCCAGCTCCCATTACAAAAACAATATCGCGCTCTGGCGGATAACGAAGATATATTTCAGATGAGTTCATTCTAAATAAAATTATTATTTAGAATTAAGATAATGCTTTTCTTACAAATCCGCCTGCATTTTTAATCATAAGTTGTGCAGTATCTTTATCGGTGTTTGCAGAAATCATAACAATTGCAGTTTTTACATGTCCGCCGGAAAGCTCAAGATACTCTGCAGCTTTTGCATAATTGCATCCGGTAATAAGCATTATAATTCTTTTTGCGCGTTCAACAAGTTTTTTATTTGTGAGTTGCAGGTCAATCATCATATTTTCATATGTCTTGCCTAAAAGAACCATTGAAGTAGTGGTAATCATATTAAGCACCATTTTTTGTGAAGTACCGCTTTTCAATCGGGTTGAACCCATTATTACTTCGGGTCCTACTTCGGGGCAGATAATAATATCTGCTTCTTTAAAGGAAAAACTTGAACGCGGAGAGCAAGATAAAAAAATAGTTGCCGCACCGATAGATTTTGCTTTTTTTATTGCACCTAATACATAAGGTGTTCTGTTGCTTGCCGCTATTCCGCATACAACATCATTTTTTGTAACGTTGATGCGTAAAACATCATCAGCTCCGTTTTCTTCAAAATCTTCGGCTCCTTCTTGTGCACGGAACATTGCTTCCTTTCCACCGGCAATAAAACCTTGAACCATTTCGGGGTCTGTTCCAAAAGTGGGCGGACATTCCGAAGCATCCACAACACCTAAGCGTCCGCTGGTACCAGCGCCGAAATATAAAAGCCTGCCGTTCCTAGTGAAGGAATTAACAACAGCCTCAACAGCTTTAGCGATATGAGAAATCTCTTTTTCAACTGCAAATGCAACAGATTTGTCTTCTTCGTTGATTATTTTTAAAATATCCAAGGCGGGAAGAGAATCAATGTTTTTTGATAGTGGATTGATTTGTTCGGTTGAAAGACTGCTTATTTCAGAAAATAAATTATTTTCAGAGCTCATTTTATCAGTTCCAAAAGAATTAGTTTTTTTTCTTTTTCGTTTCGTAAGTTGTTTGGTTTATACGAAAGCTCGAAAACCGTATATTTTTTTATATTTATTTTGTATTTAATTTCAGCAACTTTTATTTCATCGGAAAGATCCCCGCCTTTCAATGATAAAAGAAAAGCTTTATCTTTGACAAGAGGCAAAGAATATCGGATCAGCATTATCAAAGGTACTGTTGCTCTGCTTACAACAAGGTCAAAGGAATTTTGGTGTTTGGTTATAAACTCAGGATCTTCAACACGTATGCTTTCGGCTTTAATGTTGCTTAATTTTAATTTGTGAATAAACTCTTGCACGGCAGCAATTTTTTTTGATGTTGAGTCTGCAAGAATGCCTTTTAAGAAAGGATTAGAAATTGCCAAAGGAATCCCGGGAAGTCCCCCGCCGGTTCCAATATCCAAAAAGGACTTGCAATGTTTTGGGATAAAGTGATTAATATATGAACAAATAAAAATATGATTTTCAACTATGTTGTCGATATCTTTTCGGGAAACGAGATTTAATATCTTATTTTTATCATAAAGAAGAGAAGCGTATAAAGAAAGTCGCTCAATCTGTGAAATATCCGGATTAATATTGTTTTTCCAGAAAAATTCTTTGAGCTGTTTAAGATAAAGTTCGAAATTCTCCAAAAAAACCTCGTCTAGTTTTTTAAATACACTACCAGCACAGAAATATCAGAAGGAGTTACTCCTAAAATTCTGGATGCTTGACCGACAGTACGGGGCTTTACTTTTAAAAGTTTTTCTCGCCCTTCTTTTGAAATTGCTTTAATAGAATTGTAATCCAAAATATCAGGAATATTTATGTTATCGTACTTATCAATGCGTTCAACTGCTTCAATTTGTCTTTGAATATATCCTTCATATTTTAACTCTATTTCAACTTGTTCAAGAGCCTTTTCATCATTAGTTAGTTTTTTAAGAAAAGGTTTGTGGTTGTTTGAAAAAGAAAGAAGTTCTTTTAATGAAATATCAGGCCTTTTGCATAGTTTATCTACGGACTCAGATTCTTTGAGCAAACTCGAATCTTTTTTTTCTAAATATGGATTTATAACATCAGGTTTGATTTTAACAGATTTTAATGAAGAAATACTTTCCAAGATTAGAGCTTCTCTTTCAGAAACACGTTCAAAATCTTCTTTTTCTATCAGTCCGAATTCATATCCATATTTCATCAATCTTCTATCCGCATTATCCTGACGAAGAAGCAAACGATGTTCGGCGCAGCTTGTAAACATCCTGTAAGGCTCTGTTGTGGATTTGCCAACAAGGTCATCAATTAAAACTCCTATGTAGGCTTCGCTCCTTTTAAGGGTAAAATCGTTTCTTCCCTGAATTTTAAGAGCTGCATTAATCCCTGCAAGAAGTCCTTGTGCAGCAGCTTCTTCATATCCAGAAGTTCCGTTTACTTGTCCGGCAAAGTATAATCCTTTAATAAGTTTTGTTTCAAGAGTAAGATCAACCTGATAAGGCGGAAAAAAATCATATTCTACTGCATAAGCAAAACGAATAATTTTTACATCGGCAAGACCTTTAATAAGACGAAGAGCTTCTTCCTGAATTTCTTCGGGAAGAGATGAGGAAAATCCATTAATATATATTAAATCTGAATTTAAACCTTCAGGCTCAAGAAACAAATGATGTTGGGTTTTATCAGTAAATCTTACTATTTTATCTTCAATAGACGGACAATATCTTGGACCAACGCCTTTTATTTTTCCAAGAAATAGAGGTGATCTGTCAAAACCTTTTTCAAGAACTTTATGAACGCGCTCATCGGTAAAAGTCATATGACAAGGAACTTGGGGTAAAACAGGGAAAATAGAAAGATCTGTTTTAAAAGAAAAAGCTTCGGGAATATCATCCCCGGGTTGTTCACGAAGTACTGAATAATCTATACTATCTTTATGAAGTCTTGGAGGTGTTCCTGTTTTCAAACGTCCTGAAACGAAACCAAGTTTCTCTAAAGATTCGGTCAATCCGTATGAAGCATCTTCGCCATATCTCCCGCCGACAAAAGATTTCATACCGGTATGCATCAATCCATTTAAAAAAGTACCGGAACATACAATTGCAGCTTTACAACCAAATTCTTGACCTGATTTTGTAATAACACCTGAAACATTCTTTCCTTCACAAACAATATCTGTTACAGAATCTTCAATTACATCAATTCCCGGGATGTTGGCTATAAAATTCCCAGCTTCAATAGTATATAAGTCACGGTCAGATTGGCATCTTCCTGCCCAAACAGCAGGTCCTTTAGATTTGTTTAGTACACGAAATTGAATTCCGGTGTTATCTGAAATTTGTCCCATAACACCACCCAAAGAATCAATTTCGTGAACAAGATGACCCTTTGCGCTTCCTCCGATTGCAGGATTACAAGACATTCTGCCAAAAGCATTTTTATCCATTGTTACAATTGCTACTGAGCAACCCATTTTAGCTGGAGCTATTGCAGCCTCAATTCCTGCATGACCTCCGCCAATAACTATTATATCATAAACCTTCATTATTATCCTTAATGTTTCACGTGAAACATAAAATTAAAAAACAAAATAATGTTTCACGTGAAACACTACTTTCCAATACAAAATTTCGAAAAAATATTATTCAATATATCTTCAGAAGTAACTTTGCCGATAATTTCCCCAAGCGAAGAAACCGCGTTTCGTAAGTCAACAGCGATATACTCCTCACTCATATTATTTTTAACAGATTCCAAAGCTGCAGTCAAACATTCATTTGTTTTTATCAAAGAATTGTAATGACGTAAATTTGAAACAACAGCACTTTTTTCAGAAAAAGTATTAATACTACAAACTTTTTCTTTTAAACTATCAAATAATTTAGATATACCTATTCCTTTTTTTACCGAGACAGCAATATCTTTATCTAAAAGATAGTTTGGTTTAAGATCTATTTTATTGATAATATGTAGAATTCGATTTTCATCAGTCAGTTCAAGTAACTCGTTTACAATACTTTTATCATCAGCATTATTAATATCGGACATCAATATTACAATATCGGCATTCCGGATTTCATCTTTGCTTCGCAAAACTCCTTCTTTTTCAATCGCATCTTCAGTGGAACGAAGTCCTGCGGTATCCGAAATTCTGAAAAGTATTCCATCAATAACCAATTCCTCTCGTATAATATCACGTGTTGTACCTGGAATATCGCTGACAATTGCCCGTGCTTCTTTAAGAAAATAGTTTAACAAAGAAGATTTTCCAACATTCGGGCGGCCTACCAAAGCTACATTAACACCATCACGAATAATTTTTCCGAATGAATAAGTTTTAAGAAGTGAATCAATTTCACTAATAGTTTCTTCAATTTTAGTTTTTACGGTTTGTAAAGGCATCAGCTCAATTTCTTCTTCGGCAAAATCAAGTTCAAGTTCTAATAAAGATGAAATTTCCAACAGCTGATTGCGAAGAACTTCAATTTTAGATGATAAAATTCCGTCAAACTGGTTTCTTGCTCCTTTTAAAGATGCTTCAGTTCGCGCGTTAATAATATCGGCAACAGCTTCAGCCTGAGCAAGATCAATCTTTCCATTTAAAAAAGCTCGTTTTGTAAATTCACCGGGTTCAGCAAGTCTTATCTTTTCATCTAAAAACCGCTGAATAATGCGGTTAACAATGTACTGATTTCCATGAGAGCTTATTTCAATAACATCTTCTCCTGTGTAAGAATTTGGTTTTTTAAATATGGAAACAAGAACATCATCAATTACCTCATCATTTTGAGTTAAAATATTACCATAATGAATTGTATGTGAAGGACAATCTTTTATTGGAGCCGCCTTTCCCTTGAAAATAGTATCTGTTATTTCAAAACAGTTTTCACCGCTGATTCGGATGACTGAAATTGATCCAGCTCCAGCAGGAGTAGCAAGAGCAATAATTGTATCTTCCAAAGGGTAATTCATAAAATAATAATTCCCAAAAATATTAACATTAAAAATAATAATAAAAGAAATCAAATTCAAAAAAGGATTTTAAGTCTTCTTTAATTTGAATTTTACTATGAATAATTCTATTTTAATATTTGTATCTTATTTATAGATGTGCAATACAAAATTTACTACTAAGTTAGTAATTAAATTTATGAAACTATTTTTCGAAATAAAAAGTTTAAACTTCTTGAATAAAAAGGAGTAAAAAATGACATTTAATTTTAACAAACTTACAATAAAAGCGCAGGAAACAATAAATAATGCTGTTGAAATAGCGCAAAATTACAACAACCAAATAATAGAACCTGTTCACATTTTAGCGGCAATGGTGCAGGATGATTCAAATGTTCTTAATTCCATAATTATTAAAACAATAGGAAATTCAAATCAAATAAAAATAGGAATTGCAGAATCGCTTGAAAAAATGCCAAAAGTTACGGGAGCTGGAATCGGGAATCAGCAGTTTTCGAATAATACAGCCAGAATGCTGGATGCTGCTTCGGAAGAAGCTAAAAATCTAAAAGATGAGTTTGTATCAAATGAACATATATTGCTTGCTATTTTAGGAATTGACGACCAAAGCACAAAGTTATTGAAAGCAGCAGGATTAACAAAGGAAATGATTCTGAATGCACTTAAAGATATACGCGGAAATCAGCGTGTTACAAGTCAGAATGCCGAAGATACATATCAGTCGCTAAAAAAATATGGAAAAAACTTAAATGATTTAGCAAAAAGCGGGAAATTGGACCCTGTAATAGGCAGGGACGAGGAAATTAGGAGAGTTTTGCAGGTTTTATCGCGCAGAACAAAAAACAATCCTGTTTTAATAGGGGAGCCCGGAGTCGGGAAAACCGCAATTGCCGAAGGAATTGCACATAGAATTATATCGGGTGACGCACCAGAAAATCTTAAAACCAAATCAATAATTGCTCTTGACTTAGGTGCTTTGGTAGCCGGAACCCAATACCGTGGACAATTTGAAGAAAGAATAAAAGCAGTGTTAAAAGAAGTAACTGAAAGTGACGGAGAAATAATTCTTTTTATTGATGAACTTCACCAATTAGTGGGAGCCGGCAAAACAGATGGAGCTATGGATGCGGCAAATATACTTAAACCTGCGTTATCTAGGGGTGAACTTCATACAATAGGTGCTACAACTTTGGATGAATACCGAAAATACATCGAAAAAGATGCTGCGCTTGCAAGGAGATTTCAGCCTGTATTGATAACAGAGCCAAATGAAGAAGACGCAATTTCGATATTACGCGGATTAAAAGAAAGATACGAAGTTCATCATGGCGTGCGCATTACGGACGGCGCAATTGTGGCAGCTGTTCAATTATCAAGCAGGTATATAGCCGACAGGTTTTTACCGGATAAAGCTATTGATTTGATCGATGAAGCAGCTTCAAAAATGAGACTCGAAATTAACTCTCTTCCGGAAGATCTCGATGTTCTTGAGCGAAAAGTAAAGCAGCTTGAAATTGAAAAGGAAGCGTTAAAAAGAGAAAAAGACGAAGCAAGCGCTGAAAGATTAAGAGATTTGAACTTTGAATTATCGGATACAATTGAAAAGCGGAACAGTGTAAAATTGCAATGGCAGATGGAAAAAGAAAGAATTCAGAAAATAAGAGATTTGAAAAGCGAAATAGAAAATTCCAAACAAAAGGCAGAAAAATATGAACGGGACGGTAATTTAGCAAAAGTCGCCGAGTTGCGTTACGGAAGAATTGCACAGCTTGAAAAAGAACTTAAAATAGAAACTGCCGAACTCGAAAATAAATCAAACCAATTATTAAAGGAAGAAGTAGAGGCAGAAGACATTGCAGAAATAGTTGCAAAATGGACAGGAATTCCGGTAAGCAGAATGCTTGAAAGTGAACGAATGAAACTTGTAAATATGGAAACAGAACTTCATAAAAGAATTATCGGACAAAATGAAGCAGTAAGCGCAGTGGCAAATGCGATAAGAAGATCGCGGGCAGGATTGCAGGATGAAAAAAGACCAATCGGGTCGTTTATATTTATCGGTACAACCGGAGTAGGAAAAACTGAATTAGCTCGAGCGCTTGCAGAATTTTTGTTTAATGACGAACACGCAATAATTCGTATTGATATGTCGGAATATATGGAAAAGCACAGCGTGTCGCGGCTTGTCGGGGCACCTCCGGGATACGTGGGTTACGAAGAAGGAGGACAATTGACCGAAGCTGTAAGGCGAAGACCTTACTCAGTAATTTTACTTGACGAAATTGAAAAAGCACATCCGGATGTGTTTAATATTTTGCTGCAATTATTAGATGACGGCAGACTGACAGATAATAAAGGACGCACTGTAGATTTTAAAAATACGATAATCATTATGACTTCAAATCTCGGTTCGCATTTAATTCAGGAGCGGATGTCGGATTTTAATGAAAATAATCTGGAAGAAATTTTGGGCGATTTGAGAATAAAATTAAGTGAAATGCTGCGCAAGACAATCCGTCCTGAGTTTTTAAACAGGATAGATGAAGTAGTACTTTTCCGTCCTTTGCTTAAAAAAGAATTATCGGATATTATTGATTTACAGCTGCAAATACTTTCGCAGACATTATCAGAAAAAAACATAAAACTTGAAATAGAAAATGATGTAAAGGAGTTTTTATTAAGCATAGGTTACAACATAAATTACGGAGCTCGTTCGCTGAAACGGACAATACAAAAATATCTGATAAATCCGCTTTCAACGGAATTGCTTATAAATAAAATTAATACCGGAGATACAATAAGAATAGTTTATCCGGGAGCAGGAAAACTTGAGTTTGAAAAAGTTTAAACTAATCGGACTGCACCAAATGCAGTCCAATGTTTTCATTCGCCAATATCTTCATTCCACAGATATGGTTTGTTACTAATAAATTCTTCCATCAGAATAATACATTCGGGGTTTTGTAGTATTTCTAGTTCTACCCCTCGTTCAATTAGCAAATCTTCTTCTCCTTTGAAAGTGATATTTTCGCCGATAACAATTTTTGGTATTTTATAAAGTAAAACAGCTCCGCTGCACATCGAACAAGGAGATAGTGTAGTGTATAAAACAGATTCTTTATAAATTTGCGAGGATTGTCTCCCGGCATTTTTCAAAGCATCCATCTCGCCGTGTAAAATCGCACTGCCTGATTGTACCCTCCGATTATGCCCTTTTCCAATAATCATTCTATCGTGAACAAGAACAGAACCAATAGGGATGCCCCCTTCCTTTAAACTTTTTTTTGCTTCGTCAATTGCTGCCACCATAAATTCATCCATCACAACCTCTTTTTAGTTTATTTTAAACATAATTAGTTATTCAATTGAAAGCAATTCAACTTTTTTTCTTTGATGATTTTTATTGAGAAAAATTCCTCGCAAAAACATAGTTTAAATTTTTGTTTGATTAATTAACTTTTAATAATTATTTTTGTGTTCTTTTTTAATAGGAGAATTAATTATGAAACGTACTTTTCAGCCAAGTCAGAGAAAAAGAAGAAATAAGCATGGCTTTCGTGAAAGAATGGCAACAAAAAACGGCCGTAAAATTTTAGCAAGAAGAAGAGCAAAAGGCCGCAAAAGATTGACAGTTAGTGATGAAAAATAAAAAAAATTGAAAGAGCATTCTTTTTCTGAAAAAGAAAGAATAAAAAAAAGAAAAGAATTGGAAATGGTTTTTTCGGAAGGGAAAACCATTTTTTCTAAAAACGGCAAGTTCAAAGCTGTTTTTTTACAAACTGAATGGAAAAATACCCCGATAAAAATTGCTGTTGGAGTTTCGCGAAAAGCCGGAAATGCTGTTTGGAGAAATCGCATCAAAAGGCTAATGCGGGAATCGTACAGACAAAATAAAAATTTCTTTGCCGATAATGTATTTACCGAAAATAAAACTTTATTGGTTTTCTTTTCCCCAAACAGATTAAATAAAAAAAATAACAGAATTATTAAACTTGATAAAGTAACCCCCGAGATTTTAGAGCTGGTTAAATCGATTGGAATCTTTATTAAACGGCACAGTTAAATAAAGTTGATTACTTTTACCACTGTTCAAGCCAATTTTTCTTCTTTCAAGAGGTTTAATTTACTTATTTTTGGCATTAAAATAATTTTTTAAAAAGTTACGGATTCTAAATGGATAAACAGAGTATAGCGGCATTTGTTTTAATTGGAATAATTTTAACTGTTTGGATGTATTTTAACGCACCTGCTCCCGTTCAACCACAGCAGGTTCCGCAAAAAGATTCTGCTAAAACAGAAAATAAAATTTCAGAAAATAGCAACCAAAGTAATATACAGCCGGCAATTTCTAAACACAGCGATAAAGACAGCATTTTTTCTAATATCGGCAGCACCGAAGAAAGTATAATAACTATTGAAACTGACTTGATAAGAGCAGAATTTACAAACAAAGGAGCAAGGCTTAAAAAGTATTTTCTTAAACAATTTAAAACATGGTATCACGAAGATTTTCCTGATGGACCTTATTATAAAAACGAAGTTCAGCTTATAAATCAGGAAAACGGCGGTGAACTGAATACTGTTTTTGTTACAAAGCAAGGAAAACTTGTAAAAACAGCAGAATTACTTTTTGAAAGCAGATCAGAAAATTACGAATATAAAATAAGCGGAACTGATTCGCTTGTAATAACATATGAGTTTATAACAGCCGATTCAAATATTATCAAACGTATTTTTGTTTTATATGGAAACAGTTACCGTTCGAAAATTGAAAATGTATTTGTAAATATGAACACTGAAATGAGCGGATTTAATTACGATTTTCAGTGGGAAAAAGGTATTAACTTTGTTGAGAAAAATTCTGTAGATGAAGCATCATATTCAAACGCTAGTGCATTTTCGGGTGGCGAACAACTGATTATAAATTCGTCATCGGAAGATGAAATAGAAAAAAAAGAATTTAATGGTCAGGTTGACTGGCTGGGAATTAAAAGCAAATATTTCGGGATTATTATTTCGCCTGAAAATCAAATTTCGGAAGGCGGAGTTTTTATAGAAGGACATACAAAAAATAAAGGAATCCTTGGTCCGCGCGAATATTACAAGGTTGGTTACAGAGTTCCGCTTCAAAATAAAAATGTTCAAAAAGATGTTTTCTACTTATATATAGGACCGTTGGATTATGACGTACTGAAAGCATACAATAAAAATTACGAAGCAATATACGATTTCGGTAATTTTATGGGAATGTCGTTTATAATCAGACCTATTTCCGAATATTTTCTTCTACCTCTTTTTAAGTTTTTGCATAATTTTATACCGAACTACGGTTTTGTGATAATACTATTTTCACTCATCATAAAAGTGCTTTTATATCCCTTAACCCGTAAAAGCATGCAATCGATGAAAAAAATGCAGCTTTTGCAGCCAAAAATTGCCGAGTTGAAAGAAAAATATAAAGACGACCAGCAAAAAATTTCTGTAGAAACAATGAGTCTCTATTCCAAGTATGGAATAAATCCAGCAGGCGGATGTTTGCCGATGCTTTTACAGATGCCTATATTGGTTGCGTTGTGGAGCCTTTTTAATCTGGCAATTGAATTGAGAAACCAGCCCTTTATCTGGTGGATAGATAATCTTGCCGCTCCCGATATTATTTTGCGTCTTCCGGCAGGCATACCGTTAATAAGTCATATAAGCGGACTAGCTGTTTTAATGGGAATTACAATGTTCGTTCAGCAAAAGATGACAATGAAAGATCCTACGCAGAAAGCATTGGTTTATATGATGCCGATTATGATGACAATTATGTTTATGTCCCTGCCTTCGGGTGTTAACCTATACTATTTTATGTTCAATTTGTTCTCTATAATTCAGCAATATTATGTAAACAATTCAAAAAACGATGTTGAACTTGTTCCGGTTGACAAGCCGAAAAAAAGCGGTTTTATGCAACGGATGATGGAAGCCGCAGCAGATCAGCAGAAAGCACAGCAGCAAAATAAAAAGAAAAAATAATATTCATTATCTGAATGATAAAACAAGTTTTATTTATAGTTCTTTTAATAATATTTTCAACCGTGTTAACGGCTCAGGAAGCAATTAGTTATACTTTTGAAACCAAAACAAAATATCTGCCTTTTGGATTAAGCAACGAAGTTCCCGCAATACAACCAGAAATTTCACTGGTGCTTAGCGGCGGCGGTGCACGCGGATTATCGCAAATAGGCGTATTAAAAGCTTTGGAAGAGAATAAAATTAAAGTTTCGGCTATTTACGGTACAAGCATGGGCAGTATTATCGGCGGAATGTATTCTGCCGGATACACTGTTGAAGAAATGACCGATATTGTAAAAAAAGCACCTTGGAATGAGTTTTATTCCACAGAGGACAATAAACGGAATGAACTTTTTATCGATCAGAAAATAACTGAAGACAAAGCTATTTTTGCACTCAGACTCGATGGTTTTAAACCTATTCTTCCAACTTCAATAAGTTCTGGACAAAAAGTTACGAATTTTTTAAACTTGCTGGCTTTAAATGCTCCGTTAAATGTTTTCGAAAATTTTTCGGAATTTCTTTACGATTTCAAAGCGATTAGCACAAATCTTGAAAACGGAGAAATGGTTATTCTCGAAGATGGTTCTTTGCATAAAGCAATAAGAGCCAGTTCAAGTTTTTCTCTTTTACTTCCACCTGTTGAAATAGATACAATGCTGTTAGTAGATGGCGGACTTGTTTCAAATATTCCGGTTAACGCTGCATTAAAATACAAACCCGACTTAATAATTGCTGTTAATACAACAAGTCCCCTTTTCAGTAAAGAAGATTTAGCTTATCCTTGGAATGTTGCTGATCAAATGGTTAGCATTCCTATGCAGGTAATTAATAAACAGAACGAAAAAAATGCGGATTTTTTAATTAATCCTAATCTTGGAAGCAGACAAAACAGCGACTTTTCGGAAATCAGTTCAATAATTGATTCTGGTTATTTTTCGGCGAAAAAAATCATTTCGGAAATAGAAGACAAAATTAAAGGGAAAATTTTCGAAAACATTTCTGGCAAAGACAGTGTAATTAATGAACTTGAATTAAATTATTCCGAAAACTCAGCGGAATATAAAGTTATAAACGGTCTGGATTTATCGCGACCGATCTATTTATCTGATATATACTTATCAGCCTACAATTTATATTTATCCGGAAATTACAAAGCATTTAAAATAAATCTTTTACCTGTTAACGGAAAAACACTGCTTTCAATTGAAGCGCCGGAGTATCCTAAAATTTTAACAGTTTCGGTTAAAGGTTCAAGTAAATCTTTTAATCATAACATAAATGCTTGCATTTCAAAATTACTTTATAAACCGTTCAATTCCGAAAATGTATCAAAAGAATTAATGAATGTATTAAGGAACTACAGAAAAAGCGGTTATTGTCTGGCAAGCATCGATAAAGTTACCTTTAATGAACAAACAAAAGATTTGTTAATAGAAATATCCGAAGGAGTAGTTGAACAGCTTATTATAAAAGGAAATACAAAAAGTGATGAGACTCTTATAACCCGCGATTTTAAAGTAAAACCCGGAGATGTTTTTTCCTGTAAAAACGCAGAAGAAGGTTTGGCAAATTTGCGAAGTACAAATCTTTTTGAAGATATTGATGTAGAAATAATCAGAATAGACGGGAAAAAATATTTAGAACTGACTGTTAAAGAAAAAATATCAAGTATTATACGATTCGGTTTTGCAGCAGATAATGAGTATTTAAGCCAGATCAGCATAGATATACGAGATGAAAATCTTTTTGGAAGCGGAACAGAATTAGGGGTAACATATAACGGTTCTTTGAAAAAAAATTCGTTGGAATTGGAACAGAGAGCAACCAGGATATTTAATACATATCTTACTTACAGATTAAAAGGATTTTTAAAAAGTCAGGATATTTCAGTTTATAAAAATGATTCTGTATCAAGTGAAAACAGATTTCAGCGCAGCAAGGACGGAGAATATAGCCAAAGTGAATACGGTATTTCCTTTGGAATCGGAATGCAAGTAAAAAAAGTTGGAAATCTTATTTTTGAATCAAGATACCAACAAGATCAAATAATAAATACTGTAGATAAAAAAGTTGATACTTATAGAATGAATATTTCCACATTAGGTTTAAAATTGAATATTGATTCCCAAAACATGTATCCATATCCAGTTTCGGGATTTGTGTTAAATGCCGGTTACGAAACAGCCCAATCCTTTTTTGGAAGCAACCAGAGTTATACAAAATTCGATATGTTTTATGAACAATATATTTCAATAAGCAGCGTAAGTACAATTCACCCCAAAATTATTTTCGGTTTTGCAGATGCAACACTTCCTTTAAGCAGACAATTTTCTTTTGGCGGACAAAATTCATTTTTCGGATTCAGAGATTATGAATACCGCGGAAGGCAAATTTTTATTTCTTCGCTGGAATTCAGATATATGCTGCCATTTAAATTATTTTTCGATACATATTTACGCGGAAGATATGATTTAGGCTCTATCTGGACGCAAAAAGAACAAATAAGATTTAAAGATTTAAGGCATGGTCTGGGAATTATTTTATCACTCGATACTCCTATCGGTCCAGCAGATTTTTCTATTGGCAAGAGTTTTTTGATTAAAAATAAATTACAAGATAATATTATAAGCTGGGGACCGCTGTATTTTTATTTTTCAATAGGATATAATTATTAATCTTCAACAGAAGCCCATTTTTCGGCAAGCATTTCACATTCTCTGCTTTTTTCCTTTAAACCCGCTTTTTTATAAATTATTGCCAGCGAGTAGTAAATTTTACTTTTAATTTTTACATAATTTACAGATTCTTCAACAAACGCAATAACATTTTTATTCAGCGGGAAGTCAATATCATATTCGAAGTTAAAAAGAGAACAAGCTCGCAATAATGGTTCGTTATTAAATTTATTGGTGAGCCAGGATTTTTTGAGATAATGCAAAGCGATGTCCATACATTCGGTCTGGTTTGTTTTGTTTTCTATCACTCTGGACGTCCACAAATAAATATCACCTGCCAAATCAGAAAAATCCTTTGCTAATTTTTCACTAAACATTAAAAGCTCGTCTTTAGAAATAGTAGGGTTTGCAAGCAGTATTTTAAATAACTCCAGGTCGTTGACTTTTTTGAAGATTAGTAACTGAAATGCATCAAATAATTCATCAGGATTGCGGGAGTATTGAAATATCTTTTCCAGATTGGATTTTAAATTTGAATGCATTTTTTCTTGTTTAAATTAAAAGAAAGAAAAAAATAATACTCAAATAATTAAAAATCAAGAACATATATTTTAATCTTCATAGGGATTTCAAATAATTAACTGTATATCTATCGAAGTAACTTATTTAAATATTAAGAGTCTAAAAATCAAAAAAATATCTTTATGAAATATCCTAAAATTTTAATACAAATTATTTTACTTGCAAGTAATTTAATGTTTGCAGAACAACACAAAAGCATCAAGGCAATAAAATCGGAACAAAAAATTACAGTTGACGGAATATTAAACGAAACGGTATATGAAAATCAACCGGCAGAATATTTTTACCAAAAAGAGCCGGAAGAAGGAAAACTTGCAAGCGAAGCTACAAAAGTCTGGGTTTCTTATGACGAAAATAACATTTACATCGGCGTGAAATTGTATGATTCGAATCCTGAATTGATTGACGCAAGTCTTAACAGAAAAGATAAATATACAAACTCCGACTGGTTTTACATTTATCTTGATTCTTATAATGATAAACAAACCGGATACTTTTTTGCTGTTAATGCCGGTGGCTCTAAAATGGACGGAATTTTATATAACGATACTTGGGACGACATTTCCTGGGATGCAATCTGGCACGCACAGGCTTCAATCGATTCGGATGGATGGACTGCAGAAATTCAAATTCCTCTTTCGCAATTAAAATTTAACGAAACCGAAAATAATGAATGGGGAATAAATTTCAGAAGAAATATTAAAAGAAAAAATGAGCAAGCTTTTTTTGTTCATATCCCCAAAACAGAAAATTCTTTCGTTTCGAAATTTGCAAGACTTGAAGGTCTTTCGGGAATAAAATCTTCCGGTTCAATTGAAATTTTTCCTTATATAGTTCAAAAAGCCAAATATTTTCAGCACGATGAAAAAGATCCTTTTTATAAATCCGGTCAGTTCCCAACTTCTTTTGGCGCAGATTTAAAATATGCGCTCAGCAGTAATTTGTTTCTTACAGGAACAATCAATCCCGATTTCGGACAAGTTGAAGTTGATCCGGCAGTTATAAATCTTTCTGCTTCCGAAACTTATTTTGGTGAAAAAAGACCTTTCTTTACAGAAGGTTCTAACTTTTTTATGTTCGGTTACGGAGGGGTAAATAATAATTGGGGATTTAATTTTGGCTCACCCGATCTGTTTTATTCGCGAAGAATAGGTCGTTCGCCGCAAGGAGATTTACCCGATGATTACGATTATACAAACGCACCAAAAGAAAGCAGGATTTTAGGCGCTGCAAAAATAACCGGTCGCGTTGGCGATGGTTGGTCTTTAGGAATTTTGGATGCGGTAACTCAAAGAACTTATGCACAAGTTTCTATCGGTGAAAAAAAGCAAACTTACGAAATTGAACCGCTTACAAATTACAGTCTTGTTAGAGCGATTAAGGAATTTGATAAAGGCAGACATGCAATCGGTTTTAATTTTACCGGAGTGAATAGAGATTTAAATAGCGGAAGTCTTAATAATAAATTAAGCAAAGCTGCTTATACACTTGGCGCAGATGGTTGGACTACTCTTGATGATGACGGCGATTATGTGCTGAATGCTATGGCTGCAGGTTCATATATTACCGGAACACCTTCCGCGTTAGTTAATATTCAGGAAAAGTCATATAGATATTCGCAACGCCCCGATAAAACTTATATGAAACTTGATTCAAACAGAACTTCCCTATCAGGTTGGTATATGCGAACAATGATAAATAAACAAAAAGGGAATTTTTATTTAAACGCTTCTCTTGGTGCTGTATCTCCGGGATTTGAGTATAACGATTTTGGATACCAATGGTTAAGCGACCGTATAAATGGTCATATTGTTACCGGTTACAGATGGTTTAATTCCGATGGCATTTTCCGGGAAAAACGAGTTTATCTTGCGCTTTCGCAAAGTTACGATTTTGAAGGAGACATTACAAACAATGTGATATTTTGGTCAACCAATTTAATATTTACAAATTATTACTCTATCGATTTCCGGGGAAATTGTAATTTTGAAGATTATAACAGCTCCTTAACACGTAGTGGACCCAAAGTAAAAGACCCGAATAATTTATGGATGATGGCTTCGCTTTCTTCGGATTCAAAGAATAGTGTCAGTTTCAATATTGGAACCGAATATGGACGAAATGATGACGGCGGAAAATATTTCGGGTATTGGTCAAACATATCCTGGCATCCTTCTCCGTCTTTTGCGCTTTCAATAGGTCCGGAATTTTCGCTTGATTACGATACGAGAACTTGGGTTGATAAATTTTCAGACTCTACCGCAATAAGCACATTTTCGAACCGTTATGTGTTTGCCGAGATGACGCAGAAAACAATTTCCGGAAATATTAGAATGAATTGGGCTTTTTCACCAAATTTAACGCTCGAGCTATTCTTGCAGCCTTTGTTTTCAGTTGGAAAGTACAGCAACTTTAAGGAACTCAAAAAAGGACGAACAAACAGCTTTAACTACTATAGTTATAATGGTGCGAAGGTCGATTATAATTCTGAAGAAAACAATTATAAAATTGACCCGGATGGCGCTGGAGAAGCGAAATATTTTGAGTTTGATAACCCTGATTTCAACATCAAATCGTTGCGTGCAAATTTAGTTCTTCGCTGGGAAATTAACGCCGGCTCAATCTTCTATTTTGTTTGGACACAGGAAAAAACCGATGACCAAAATCCGGGAGAAATGAGTTTCCGTAAAGACTTTAAAAATTTGTTAAACGATCAGCCCGATAATATTTTCTTAGTAAAGTATTCCCACTGGTTTTCAATATAAAAGATTAGCTGCTGGTATTAACTCAGCAGCTCTTCATCCCTCATTAAAAGTAATAATGCCGCCTGCGGAACAATAAAAACTTTCTCTTTTTTCAGTTCAATTTCGTAACTGTTGCTTTTCAGAAAAAGCGCGAAATCGCCAGGCTTTGCTTGCAGCGGAATATACTTTGCGCCGCCCTTTTCTTTCCACGGCTCATCTTCATCCATCTGCGAAGCAATAGGAATTCCGGGTCCGACTTTTAAAATATAACCGCCCATTACCTTTTCCTTTTCGCGCACTCCCGGCGGAAGATAAAGTCCGCTATTGGTTTTTTCAAGGTCTTCTTCGGGCTTAATCAAAACCCTGTCGCCAATTACAATTACATTGTTAATATCTATCATATATTTCCTGTTTTTACTTTCAAAGATACAAAAATCCCGTCTTAATTTTTAGTTGCATATATAGGAAGTATTTGTGGATATTACACACTAAATTTAGCATAATAACACAATATTGTATAAAAACAAAGTTGATATTATTGGGAATCAGTCATATGAAACAGAATATAATATTTGTCTTCCTATTTTGCATTTCAACAATTCAGATTTTTCCACAATCACATAAAGGAGTAAGATTTGACGGATTATATCAGACACAAACTGATATTGAAAGCAGACATTATTTTCGATTTTATTCTGACAGTACTGTAATAACTGATTTTGAAAGCAGACATTTTCTTCGATTTTATCCTGATAGTACTGTAATATCAGTTACATCAACAGGAGTAGCAACGGATGTCATTAAATGGTTAACGAAACCCTACGATAATCAAGGAAAGTTTGAAGTTAAAGGTGATAGAATATATTTCACAACAACTTCATCCTATGGGACTGTTGTTTACGAGGGATTCATTGACTCTGAATATTTGTTAAAATTAAAAACGATAAGTCTAATTAATGGACAAGAATCGGAGAAATTATTTTATTTTATTAAATTATAGAGTAAAACTACTTCTAACACGGGTTTTACGTGAATCGGTGTATCTTTCAAACTTGATTTGTGATCTGATACCTACCCGAAAGTAATTCCCAAAAAACACTGGCACTCATGTTTGAAATCCTCAAATTGAAAGTAAAATTAAGTATATTCGCATATAAACAATTTGACTAAATGAGAATAACTGACAGAAAATATTTAGATACTTATATTCAATCAATTGGAAAAGAAATTCCAGGATTAATTAAGAATTATGATTTTTCTGAAAATAAGGGAGGTTTTGACTATTTAACAAAATCATCTGCTGTTTATTCTTCGAATATTGAAGGTAATAGTGTCGATTTGAATTCTTTTATGAATTACGAATTGAGCAAAGATAAATTTAAAGCGGGAAAAGAGATAGAAGAAATTGAAAATTTGATTGAAGCATATACTTTTGCACAAACAAACAAATTGAGCGAGCAAAACTTATTGACTTGCCATAAGATATTTTCGAAGACTTTTTTGATTAGTAGTAAACGCGGTAAATATCGAATTGAACCGGTTGGTGTTTTTGGAAAAGAAGGTTTAGCATATATGGCTGTTGAGCCTGAATTTGTTGTGCAGGAAATGAAAACATTTTTCAACGATGTTGAGGAATTGATAACTTCAAATCTCAATGAGATTGAAGTTATTTATTTTGCTTCGCTTATTCATTTACGTTTTGCACATATTCATCCATTCCGTGATGGCAATGGACGAGCAGCACGATTACTTGAAAAGTGGTTTATTACAGAAAAATTAGGACGTGATTTTTGGAAAATACCGTCAGAAGAATATTACAAAAACAATCAAGCACGTTATTATGAGACTATTAATCTTGGTGTTAATTATTATGAACTGAATTATGACAAATGCCTTGGTTTTTTAGATATGCTTCCAAATTGTTTAAGATAACTGTTGCTGTTGTATGTGATGATTTGTAGCCCGCTTCAACGTATTTGATATTCAAAATCCACTTTCTATAATTCCAGCAAAACATAAACTGTGATCCGAAACAAAATTCTAAAAAATTAATTTGGTTAATAATATTAACTTATTTATATTCGAGTGTACTTAAAACAAAATAAAGGAAAAAAATGGAAGAAAGAATTACACCCGAAGAAAGTCTGTTGTTAATTTCAAAAACAATAGAAGAAACTAAACAAAGGTTTCAAGAAAATGGTCACATAATTATTATGTGGGGCATTATTATGTTTACTGTTTTTTTCAGCCAGTATGTTTTTTCAATAACAGGTTTATACAAAAAATTTGATATAGTATGGACTTGTATTTTATTTCCGCTTGCAGCAATTTACCAATTTATATACATCAGAAAAACCATGAAAAAGAATAACATTCCCAAGACTCTTCTTACAAGAGTAATTACAACAATGGGATGGGCAATGGGTTTGAATATGTTGATTTTGGGTATTCTTTTTGGACAGCAACTTGGTGATGCCATGGCGCCGGTATTTATAATTCTGCTTGCTTTATCGATGATAGTTATCGGAGCTTCCATTGAATTTAAACCGCTATTCATTGGTGGTATATTGCTTAATTTAATTGGACTTGCTTCTTTCTATTTTACCCGGGAATATCATGGTTTTAGTATGATGTTGGGAGCAATAGTAGGATTGCTAATACCGGGTATATTACTTAATAGAGCAAATAGGAAAAGAAATGTTTAACGATTTAGATCCCATATTACATTCGCAGCTTCGATTGTCAATTATATCTATTTTAATGACAGTTGAAGAAGCCGAATTTACGTTTATTAAAGAAACAACCGGTGCCGCGGCGGGTAATATAAGTATCCAGTTAAAGAAGCTGCAGGAAGCAGGTTATGTCAAAGTCGAAAAGACCTTCAAGAATAATTATCCCAACACAACTGTTTCAATTACAGATAAAGGGATAAAAGCGTTTGAGGTTTATGTAAATGACCTTAAAAAATATATAAATCCAAAAAAATAAAAATTTTTATTATTTTGGTTAATAATATTAACTACTTAACAGGATAAAATATGAAAATAAAAATATTTATTTTAATGCTTGTAATCTTCATCGGATTACTATTTGCTCAAAGCAGATTACAAAACCCGAATGAACAAAGCTTTGTGAATGCCTTTCAAGATGAAAAGTCGGTATTAGATTTCTATCGTCAATATAGTTTATTTACCGATCCGGGAGAATATGACTATTTGTATAAAAACCTTCCGGATTCATTACCGGAGCTATGCAGTTTAATAAAGGCTCAGTTTATTCATCCATTATCTGAATTACCACAATATCGTGATCAAATTCCTAAAGAGAGATGGAATGAAACAGAAAAGTATTCAACAGTTAAATCGGTTCTGCAGGGACTTCAATCCTATGGTTCCAGGGGTTTTGTTAAAGACCGCAAACCAGAAAACCGTTTAGTGCTGGGCTGTCGCGAAAATGCAATAGTTCTGGCTTCCGTACTAAAATATAAAGGTATTCCTGCCAGAATCCGTTTTGGACATGCAGCATACCTAATACCCGGTTTTTATGTAAATCACACAATTTGTGAAGTATGGAACAATATTGAAAAACGTTGGATGTTTGTGGATCCAAGTACCAATATGATTGATTTCAGCAGAGAAATATTTGCATTGGGAAATGATTCCTGGTTTAAATTGCAGAACGATGAAATAAACCCTGCCTTGTATGGAATTCCGGGAAAATATAGTGATAAAAACGGATTGGTTTCGATAGCCGGTATGATTTGTTCCGATTTAGCCTCGGTATTAGGTAATGAATATACTATATACGAATATGCATCAATAGTTGATTACGCCTATAATAACAACACAAAACTACCCGAAGAACAAATGAAAATACTTAACAAAATTAGTAAATTGATGCAATCTTTTGATGCTGAGAATCTTACTAAATTACGGGAAATTTATCATAACACTCCACAAATTCAAATTACAAAAACATTTGTATTCGATATTTCCTCATTGCTTTCTCAAAACTCTGATATAAAAACATCCGAAAATGAAACGAAGGTTGAGAATTCTTCACTAAATAAACCCCATATTGAATTTGTAGATATTCCCGGAGGCACATTTATAATGGGAAGCCCTGAAACTGAAGCAGGAAGAAAAAACGATGAAGTTCAACACATAGTTACATTGAATGCATTTAAAATGAGTAAATATTGCGTAACCTTTGAACAGTATGATATGTTTTGTGAAGCAACCGGCAGAAAAAAACCTTGGGGATTTAAACGAGGAAATATGCCGGTATCACAAATAACCTGGTACGATGCCCAGGCTTTTGCCGAGTGGATGGGCTGCAGACTGCCAACAGAAGCGGAGTGGGAATATGCCTGCCGGGCAAATACAACTACTCCTTTTTATACAGGTGACAGCCTAACATTGGATCAGGCATATTTTAACAACACATCAGGTAGAGAAGCCAAACCTGTTGGCACTTTTCCCCCAAATGTCTTCGGGTTATTTGATATGCACGGTAATATAGGTGAATTGTGCAGCGATTGGTATGGTGAATACGATTTAAAAGATACATCAAATCCAAAGGGACCGCAAACCGGCGGACTAAAAGTTCTTCGCGGCGGCGGATTTTGGGTGTCAGCACAAGAATGCCGCTCGGCAAGCCGTTCAAGTGTTCCTGCAGAAAACAGAGGAGCCGGTATTAGTTTTCGTTTAGTGAAAAGTCAGTAAGGATTAAAATACGCTGCAGCTGCTATCACTTGATATAACCAAAAAGCGTAAGGCTGTAGCTTTTTAACATTTCGACAAATTTAATAGAAAGTCCCGCAAATAAATCTTTTCACTTCCATTTTCTTTTAATAAATTTAATTATGTAAGAATTATGGAAAAAGAAATACAACCAAGATGATTTCAGCGACGGAATTGAAGCAGACTATATGAGTTTTAATTCCGGCTCGATAGCAGAAATTGGAATTGCCAAACAAAAATCTATGATAATAGAATAATAAATATCATTTATGTATTTTTGAATGAAATATATTTAAATAATCCGGTGAAAATATGAGATATCTAAATTTTTTTGTATTCAATCTTTTCATTTTAATCATAGCAGCAAATATTTCCGGACAGCAAGCAGATACTTGTTATAAGCATTTTAAAGAAGCTGAAAATGTTTACAGAATTGTGGAGAATAAAACGGTAAACATATATCTTGTTGAAGGGAAAGACAGCGCTTTGGTTATAGATACAGGTTATGGAACAGGCGATTTATTCAAATATATCAGAACGCTTACAAATCTTCCTTTAATTGTTTTGAACACGCACGGACATGGCGACCATTGTTTAGGCAATGTGCAATTTACCAAAATATATGCTCACACAAAAGATTTCCAAATGATTGAAAGTAGTTTGAAATCAAAAGGCATTAGTAACTTGCCGGAAATAATTTCGGTTAAAGAGGGATATGTTTTTAATCTCGGCGGAAGAAAATTAGAAGTAATTGAAGTTCCGGGACATACTTCCGGAAGTATCTGCCTGCTTGATTCCGAAAATAAAATTCTATTTGCCGGCGATAACACAAACAAAATTGTCTGGCTGTTTTTAAAAGATTGTCTGCCTCTCGAAGTATATTTGAAAAGTCTGGAAAAAGTTGAAAAACGTATAAACGATTATGAAATAATAATGCCGGGTCATAACGAACCTTTAGCAAAAGATTTTATTTACGAACAAATTACCTGCGTTAAAAACATACTTGAAGGAAAATGCCAGGCCGTTCCTTATAACTATTCGCCGATAACGGCAGGTTCATTGCTTTGCAAGTTCAAGTCATCCGAAGTGGCTTATGATCCGGAAAAAATATACGTAAAAGATTAACAGGTTTTGGCATTAGTAATTAACTTAACAAAAAATTATATTGATAAAAATGAAATGTGAAATATGTTTTAACGAGACTAAATTATTTTTTAATCAAAATGGAATTTTACCTGAAAGATGCGGAAAATGCGGACATATATTTATAAAGCATTCTGATTCTATAACGGGTATCAGAGAAGAAGCATGGGGAGGAAACGGCTTTTTTGATCAGTTCAGAATTTTACTTACTTGGATGCGGTTAAAAAATATTAAAATCGAAGAAAATTCTAATGTATTCGAAATAGGATATGGAAATGGAGTTCTTCTTGAAAAATTCCATAAAAAAGGAAATAAAATCGGCGGTGCCGAGGCCGGGCTTTTAAAAAATTCTGTACCGGAATATTTAAAAAATAATGCCGAATTGTATTACGGAGATTTTGAAAACCTTGAAATTCCAAAAAACAAATTCGATTTGATTTATGGTATTCATCTTATTGAACATATTAAGGATTCGAACGCCTTTCTTAAAAAATGTAATAATTTATTGAGCAAAAACGGTAAAGTTTATTTTATTACACCAAACAGTATGTCTTTGGGTGCGCGTTTATTTAAATCTTCGTGGTGGAATTTTGAAGACCCGACACACATTCAATTTTTTAATCCCGTTTCGGCAAGAATTTCATTAATGAATGCAGGTTTTAAAGAAATAAAGACTAAAATACTTTTAACTGACAGTTTAATGGTTGAAGTTAATTCAATATTAAGAATGTTGGGTAAAAAATCGGGAAAATCAGGTGTTATGGATTCATATATATCGAAAGCAGCGGGAGTTTTTCTGCTTCCAGTATCTTTAATACTCCGAATTTTAATTCCTGCTCTGTCACCGTCAATTGAAATTTCAGCTGTTAAAGAATAAAACAATAACCTCAAATAGCGGTATTGTAACCATTTGTGAAAGTATGCGTCAGAAGGACAATTCTTTCACAAAACGGAGCAGAGATGACTTGTTTCAAAATCAGGGCTATTTACGGTATCTCAGTATTTATTTTCTTTATTATTTCAATGTCTTTTTCGAATGCCCAGGAAGCGAAGTATTATAACTTTAACGTAAAAATTAAACCTTCTTCAAAACATATTTATGTAAAAGGAAAAATGGAATTGGATTTTAAAGATAAAGACAGCATAGTATTTGTTTTTTGGAAAAATTCAAAAATAAACTCATTAACAAATAATGAAGATACGGTTAAATACTTTTTTAATCAGGCATCTCCATCGCCAGCTATGTATATTCCCGAAGGACGGAAGTTAGTTTTTTATAAAGAAGAGGGTACTCCCCAGATTCAGACTTTATATATTGATTATGAATGTGATATGAGTGAACTTAAAGGATGGGGTGTGTCTTTTAATGAAAAATGGATTGAACTAAATTATTATTGCGCTTGGTATCCAGTCTGCCGGACGGGATCGAGCATTACGTCGCAATTGAAAATAAGTATAGATGAAAAATATAAAGTGTCGGGGTCTGGTATAGTTGAAAAACAAGATGATTATTGGTTAATGAAACAAGATTGGAATAGTTTTGATAACGTAATTGTGGCTTCAAAAAAATTAAATATAAAAAGTGTGAAAGATGAAAAAATGAAGATTGATGTAGTTTTCAGTGATTTAACAGAAAAAGATACTGATTCTGTAATTACTGGCTGCAAAGATGTTTTAAGTTTTTACAGAAATATTTTTGGTACAAAAGACAGTACATATTTAAAATTTGTTGTAGCACCAATTAATAAAGGGGGAGGTTATTCGCGCAAGCATTTTGTCTCTTTCGGTTCAACTCAGTTTGACCTTTATACAATAGGCGGAATTGCTCACGAAATCGCTCATTTCTGGTGGTTAAAAGCAAATACAAACACTTGGGAAGACTGGTTAAATGAATCTTTTGCCGAATACAGTCAACTGATGTTCCTCCGTGAAAAATATGGAAATGAAGTTTTTACAAATAAAATAAACGATTACGAAAAAAACTCAAAAAACACACCTTCTGTATGGGAAGCTGATAGAAATTCAAATGAAGCTTATAAAGTTTTTTACTTTAAAGGATCGCTGATTTTATATGAGTTGGAAAAAAAATTAGGGAAAGAAAAATTCTACAGATTTATGAAAATAGTTGCTGATAATGAAGTAAGTACAACATCCTGTTTACTTGAACTTATAAAACAAAATTTTAATGAAGAGGTAAGCTTTTGGCTGGAAACGGAACTTAAAACCCGCTAATAAAAGCTGACGCACTGAAATTTATCAAACCCAAAATAGTCACATTAGAACATACAATATTATGGCTGAGCTTTTATTATTGGCTATTTTGGGTAATCCCGACTTAGAAAATCATACATTCAGTTTCTAAGGAATGTATAGATATTTATCCGGCTTTTGACGGACCCGCCATTATTTTTTTTCTAATGGGGGATTTGGGTTAAAAAGAAAGGTTTTTATTCTTTACTTTTTTTAAGAAAATATTCTTTACTGTTTATCCGATAAAACACTATATTCAATGAAATAATTTTGAATTATTATGAATATAATATTAACTGAAAAAGAGAAAAAACAGCTCGATTATTTAATAAAAGAAACCGAAAAAATAACAGGTGCTGAAATTGTTTTATCGGTTGCTTTGCGGAGTGATTCCTATACTGAAATTCCTTGGAAAGCTTTTGCAACGGGGGTTTCTGTTTCGGGACTACTTTTTTTTCTTTTGAACACGCTAACAGATTATTGGTATTCACAAGTTGTTGTAACTTCAGCAATTGTTTTAATTCTGATTACAGGCATTATTTTTGCACTTAGTACAGTTTTTTTTCCGGTTTTCGCAAAACTGTTTTTATCTAGCATACGTTCTGAAGAAGAAGTAAAACAATATGCCGAGTCGTTATTTCTTTCAAAAAAAATATTTTTCACAAAAAACAGAAACGGCATTTTAATTCATGTAAGTCTGTTCGAAAAAAAAATTATAATAATTCCCGATTCCGGTCTTGAAAAAATGCTTACTGAAAGCCAAATTAAAAATATCATTTCCGAAATGAAAAGCTTTTTGAAAAATAAAAAGATATTCGAAGCATTCGAAGTTTCGTTAAAAAAACTTTCAGAAATATTAGCATATAAAAATTCTGGCGGCAAACCCGAAAATGAACTTTCGGATGAAATAATTCAGGAGAAAAAAAAATGAAAAAATATTTGCTGATTGCTATTTTTTCTTTTGGATTATTCTTAAGTCTTCACGCAATTGAAATTCCGTATCTTACAGGAAGAGTTAACGATTATGCTCAGATTTTATCGAAGGAAACCTGCACTCATTTATCGGATACATTAAAAGCACACGAAGAAAAAACCGGCAACCAGATTGCCGTTCTTACAATTCCTTCTTTATCCGGAGAAAACATTGAAGATTACGCCAACACAGTTTTTAACGAATGGGGATTGGGTGAAAAAGATAAAAATAACGGGATTTTAATTGTTGTTGTTCCCGATGACAGAAAAATGCGGATTGAAGTCGGTTACGGATTGGAAGGCAGTCTGCCGGACGCTGCTGCAAGCAGTATTATTCGCAATGTTATGGCTCCCCGTTTCCGGGAAAACGATTACGATGCCGGAATAACCGATTGTGTAAACGCAATTACCGAAATTCTTGAAGGCGGAGAGTTGCAGCAGTTTTATTCGGACGAAAACAATACTACAAGTTCGGACGATTCATTTTTTGAAATGGACACACCCGACCTCAGCATAACAGAAAGAATCCTAATAGGCGCGTTTATTTTCGGAATTATTGGATTATTTACTGCATTAGGAATATTAACTCCGGGAGCAGGCTGGTTTTTGTATTTTTTCCTCATCCCTTTTTGGGCGATGTTCCCGATTGTTGTTGTTGGAACAACAGGGGCATTGATTTGCTTAGTAATTTACTTAATAGGTTTTCCAGTTGCAAAAATTTTACTTAAAAATAAAGACTGGTATAAAAAAGCAGCAAAAGATTTGAAGACTAAAGGCAGTGCCCGAATCGGGGGATTTACAATTTCGGGCGGCGGTTCGTCTTCATCCTGGTCTTCAGGCGGATCAAGCTTTTCAGGCGGCGGCGGTTCGTCAGGCGGCGGCGGAGCATCCGGAAGCTGGTGATAAAATTTAATTTGTAACGGAGCAGGTATTTACAATAAAATAATAGTAAATATTAAACCATTGGGTTTTAATTGGGAAACTCAAAATCCTTTTTTGTTTTGCGTTCACCATTTAGATAAATATCCCGAAGGTAATTCGGAGTTAGGTCCTGCAGCCTCTCTTGAAGGAAGAAATATAGGACAAGATTTTACAGTTAAAGACGGCTGGAGAATGTATCACGGAGAAAAAATACCGGGATTTCCTACGCATCCCCACAGAGGTTTTGAAACTGTAACTGTTGTACTCGAAGGTTTTGTTGATCATTCCGATTCGCACGGAGCTGCGGGAAGATATGGTAACGGCGATGTTCAGTGGATGACTGCCGGAGCCGGATTGCAGCATTCCGAAATGTTTCCCTTACTGAATAAAAATTCCCAAAATCCGCTGGAACTTTTTCAGATATGGATAAACCTGCCTAAAATGAAGAAGTTTTCGCCTCCTCATTATAAAATGCTATGGGCAGAGGAAATTCCTGTTTTGCAGGAAGAAGACTGTAATGGAAATAAAATTGAAATGAGAATTATTGCAGGAAAATACAAAGAAACAAAATCGTCTATACCTGCACCCGACAGCTGGGCTGCTTCCGAAGAAAATGAAGTTTGTATCTGGCTGGTAAAAATGGCAAAAAAATCGAAATGGATTATTCCCGAAGCTTCATTCGATGTAAACCGTTCTCTATATTTTTATAAAGGGGCGGACATAAATTTAGCGGGAGTAAATATAAAACCATACAATGCAATCGAGCTTCTTGCCGATCAGAAGATAATTGTTGAAAACGGAAATGAAGAAGCCTGCCTTTTATTGCTTCAGGGCAAACCGATTAACGAGCCGGTTGTTCAGCACGGTCCGTTTGTTATGAATACTTACGAAGAAATTAAAGAGGCCTTTTCCGATTACAGAAGAACTCAATTCGGCGGCTGGTCTTGGGAAAGATACGATAATGTCCATCCGCCTGAAAAAGGGAGATTTGCAAATTATGCCGACGGAACTGAAGAAATAAAGTGATCAATCAACGGATGTATAATTAAAAAACAGAAAAGAAATAGTTACAAAAGCAATTACTTTATATTATATTACAAAATAACATTTGGAGCATTATTAACAGGATTAAATGCAGGAAATTGTTTTCTTAAAAACGAACAAGCCCAAATGGGAAAAAATAGAACAAAAGATTAAAAACGTAAAAGATATAAATCCGGATGAACTTGCCGAGCTTTTTATCAACCTTACAGACGATCTTTCGTATGCCCGTACTTTTTATCCGAAAAGTAAAGTTACAGCATATCTTAATGGATTAACATTAAAAGTTCATCAAAAAATTTATCAGAAAAAGCGCGATAAAAACGATAGAATAATAAAATTCTGGACAACAGAACTGCCTCTTGTTATTGCACGCCATCAAAAAGAACTTTTATACTCCTTTCTCTTTTTTCTAATTTCAATTTTAATAGGGGTTGTATCGGCTGCCAACGACGATACTTTTGTCCGATTGATTTTAGGCGACAGTTACGTGAATATGACACTGGAAAATATTGAAAAAGGCGACCCGATGGCGATCTATAAAAGTATGCATCAGATAGATATGTTTTGGGGAATTACAGTAAATAATATTCTTGTTTCGTTTTATACTTTTGTTTTCGGCACTTTATTTTCCGCGGGAACCGTTTTTCTGCTTTTTTCGAACGGGGTAATGCTTGGCTCGTTTCAATATTTCTTTTTTCAAAAAGGATTGCTTTTGCAATCGGTGCTTGTAATATGGATTCACGGAACAATTGAAATATCTTCGATTGTTATTGCCGGCGGCGCGGGAATTGTTTTGGGCAACAGCATTCTTTTTCCGGGTACATATTCCAGACTCGAATCCTTTAAAAGAGGAGCTGCCGACGGACTTAAAATTGTAATTGGGCTTATCCCGCTGTTTATTGCTGCAGGGTTTCTTGAAAGTTTTGTAACCCGCTACACAAATATGCCAATGTGGCTTAGTCTTTTTATTATTATTTCGTCACTTATATTTATTCTTTTTTATTTTGTTTATTATCCTGTAAAACTAAAAAACAAATAGGAGTAGAAAATGACTGAAACAGACAGAATTGAGTTTTATAAAGTAAGAGATTTCAGCGAAACATTGAATGTAACATTTGCATTTCTTCGGGAAAACTTCAAAAAGTTTCTTAAAGCCTTTATTTTTATAGCCGGTCCGTTTTTATTGCTTCAAACAATAGTACAAGTTTACATCTATTCAAAATTTTTTAATAATTATGCACTCGAAGGTATTTTTGATTTGTCGTTTTACTTAAATTTATTGAGTGTTTATCCTTTTATGATTCTCACAGTTACAGTAATTGAGCTGGTAACTTATAAATACATTATTCTTTACGGAAAATACGGCAGGGACGGGTTTGATATTAATACTTTGTGGGTTGAATGCAGAAAAGATTTTTGGAGAATGCTCGGGTTAACAATTTTAACAGGAATGATAATAGTTATTTCCGCGTTATTTTTTTTAATTCCCGGTGTTTATTTTGCTGTAGCATTAAGCATTTCAGGATTTATTCTTTTACAGGAAAACGCCGGGGTTTTTGAATCGATAAGCCGGAGTATAAGTCTTATTAAAAATTACTGGTGGTTTACTTGCGGAATTTTGATAATTGTTTACATCGTTCAAGTAATGCTCAGTTATGCAATTTCTTTTCCAGCAATGATTCTTTCGTTTATTGTAGGTTTTCATAATATGGAAGCATCCGAAAACTTTTCATCATTAATGAGCATTATTTCAATAATAAGCACAATTGCTCAAAACATTTCTTATTTTATTTATACGTTTGGAATGATTGCAATTGCGTTTATTTATTTTACTCTGATTGAAAGAAAAGAAGCCAAAGGTTTGGAAAGCAGGCTTGACCAAATGATTTCAAATCAGACGGAACCCGATCAGAATGTTTAAAACCCTTTGCCTTTTTCTTTTTCTGGTTTTGTATATTATTCCAGGTTTTTGCAGCGGAAATACCGATTCGCTTCAAACTGGCGGAAAAACGCAAAATATTGAAGTGCGGACTCCTTCGGATGCAGCGATAAAAAAAATTCTGCAGGATGATGATTTCAATTACGATAAAAACGCACCGGCAGAGCTGGACTTTGGGAATATGATTATAAACTGGTTTTTCGAAAATATAGTGGAGCCGCTTATCCGGCTGCTTGGTAATGATGTAACTGAATTTATTTATTATCTGTTTTTTGCGGCGATAATAATTTATGCGGTAATAAAACTCTTCGGAAAAGATATAAACTGGATTTTCCGAAAAGCAGAAAAAGAAAATCCGCTGGTAAATTTACTTGATACAAAAGAAAATCTTGCAGCAACAGATTTCGAAAAACTGATTGAAGCGGCAATTAAAAGCGGCGAACTGAGAAATGCTGTGCGGCTCATTTATCTTCAGGTTTTAAAGGAACTGTCGGCTAAAGAAATAATTGACTGGCGTATTGATAAAACGAATTACGATTATTTGAATGAAATTAAGAAAAAGAAAGGCACTGCTTATCTGCCGCTTTTTGAAGAAATAACAAAGATTTTTGAATATATTTGGTACGGCAATTTTATTCCCCTGCCAGATGTTGTTGACGAAATGCAGAAAAAAAACGCACAGATTTTAAGGGCGGTTATATAAAATGAAAAACCTGAAATTTTATATAATGATATTTTTTTCGCTGGTTATTTTGATACTTTTCGAACTAAGCCAGCCCAAAGAAATTGACTGGACTGAAAATTATACAAAATCTTCAAAAATACCATACGGCGGGTACATTGTTCATTCTCTTTTGCCGGAAATATTTAAAAACGGAAAAATTATTGAAAGCGAAACCGAATTATACCGCACACTTCGAAATAAGAACTACCGTAACACAAATCTGATTATTATAAACAATACGTTTCAGCCTGATAAATACGATTTGAAGGAGCTTCTGAAATTTACAGAAAAATCGAACAATGTTTTTATTGCGGCAAACATATTTTCAAAAGAATTAACAGATACACTTAATATTAAAATTTCATACTCTTTTTTAAATGATTCAACTTCAACCTATAAACTTAATTATGTTACCGGATGCGAAGAAATAAAAATAAACAAAAGACCTTACGGTTATTATTTTGAAAAATATGATACTGCAAACACTCAAATATTAGGTATTTCAAAAGATGGCAAGGCTAATTTCATATCACACAAATTCGGAAAAGGCAAAATATTCATTCATACAGATCCCATTGTTTTTACAAATTATACCGCTGTTGATACAATAAACA
>JAAYAN010000007.1 GCA_012719345.1 Ignavibacteria bacterium
CCGGCTTGCTCTGCAACATTCCGCACGCTCACCACTTTCAATCCTTCGCCTTTAAGCAGTTCTTTTGTTGCCTGAATAAAGTACTCTTTCATTCTCTTTTCGTGGATTTCATTTTTTGTCATATTAACACCATCTTAATAAATTAACAGCGTTAATATATTTAACACAACTTTATAATACAAGAAAAAATATTAAAGTGTATTTAAAATGAAACTGCCGGATGATTATCCGGCAGTATAAAGGGAGTTAATTATTTTTTAAGAATAGCGTCGAGAACTTTTTCTTTAGGCAGTTTTTTGGTGCAGAAGAACCAGTCTTTACATTCCAGACCTTCTTCTTTGCCGTCCATTCTGTCTTTTGCTGTTCCGCATGAACCGGCAGGCGAAATAATTACATCATCGCCGGGTCGCCAGTCGGCAGGAGTAGCAACGCTAAATTTATCTGCAGCCTGCAAAGCAACAACAATTCTGTATAATTCATCAAAGTTACGTCCCAAGCTTAAAGGATAATAAAGCACTGTGCGAACAATTCCTTCCGGATCAATTACAAAAACAGCGCGTACAGCTTTTGTGTTGCTTTCGCCGGGCATCATCATTCCATATTTTTTAGCTACTTCCATTGTAATATCTTCAATTAAAGGAAATGTTACTTCAACATTCTTCATTCCTTTGTATTCAATCTTATCTTTAATTGTTCTTAACCAGGCAATGTGACTGTAAAGACCGTCAACTGAAAGTCCCACAAGTTTGCAATTTGCCTGATTAAACTGTTTTTCCATTGTTGCAAAAGTCATAAATTCCGAAGTACAAACCGGTGTAAAATCTGCCGGATGGCTGAATAGTATAACCCAGCTTCCTTTGTAATCTGCCGGGAAATTAATTTCGCCTTGAGTTGTAACTGCTTTGAATTCAGGCGCTTTTTCGCCTATACGGGGCATTGATGCCGGTTGCTGATTCATTGTTTCCATTTGTAACTCCTTTTTTTTAATCGTTAATAAATTTTATTTATTTTAACAATAGGATGACAATAACTGAAAATAGTTTCAAAATAAAATATAACTGATTACAATATTTCAAAAAGCTGTTACTGTTTAGTAATTTCCGAAGCTGCTACAGTAATCATTTTATCGCCTTGGCGGATAGCGTCTACAACTTCAATTCCTTTTGTTACTTTACCAAAAACTGTATGTCTGCCATTTAAATGCGGCTGCGGCGAATGTGCAATAAAAAACTGGCTTCCGTTGGTTCCGGGTCCGGCGTTTGCCATAGAAATTGCTCCGCGCTCGTGAGTTAATGTATTTCCTTTAAATTCGTCTTCAAAATTATAACCGGGTCCGCCTGCGCCTGTACCGGTCGGGTCGCCTCCCTGAATTACAAAATTGCTTATTACGCGGTGAAATGATACTCCATCGTAATAACCCTGCTGCGAAAGAAAAACAAAATTATTTACCGTTTTCGGGGCAAATTGAGGATATAACTCAAGCTCAATCACTCCTTTCGAAGTTTCCATTACCACTTTATAATTACTGTTAGTGTTAATTTGCATTTCCGGGGGTTTGTTCCATTTCAATTGCGGCATATTTTCTCCTAATTTTATTTTGCTTAACAGTAAATGTACGGAAAATTATTATAAGGAATTTTAAAACCGAAAGATATTTCGTTTCTCATTTACTTTTATTAATTATGAATTTCACCTAATTTGCAGCAAAATGAATATATTTGCACTGTTAGAACATCAGGATTATTTACCTTTGCAACACATATCACACAAAATAATTCGGATTTATCTTAATTTACAATATTAGTAAATACTAAATATTCTATGCACAAATTACAAGTTCGTCAATATCTCGATAGAATTGAGTTTTACGAAGAACCCGAAGTAAATTTGGATACTCTTAAAAAGCTGCATAAGTTTCACCTTTCGAAAGTTCCTTTTGAAAATCTTGATATTCATTCAGGAAAAATAATTATTCTGGATTCTGAAAGAATTTTCCGTAAAATTGTACACAATCTTCGGGGCGGTTTCTGTTTCGAATTAAATGCTCTGTTTTATGATTTGTTAAAATCAATAGGTTTTGATGTTACACTGATTTCGGCAAATGCCGCAAATAAAAACGGTACGTTCGGTGAAGAGTTTGATCATATGGCAATAATTATTAATATTGATAATTCTTTGTGGCTGGCTGATGTAGGCTTCGGAGATTTTCCTATTTATCCTCTCGAGTTAAAATTAAATGTAGGGCAGCTTGACGTAAACAGAATTGTAAAAATTGTTAAGCACGACGAGCAGTATTTAAAAGTTGTAAAATCCGTTCAAGGAAACAGATTTGTTCCTCTTTATTTATTTACTTTGCTTCCCCGTCAAATTAAAGACTTTAAGCAAATGTGTTTATTTCATCAGTATTCTCCCGATTCTCCTTTTACCAAAAATAGAATCTGCAGCATAGAAACCGAAAACGGAAGAGTTACAATGACAGACACACATCTTACAATAACCGCCGAAGGTAAAAAAAGAAAATACGATATAAAGAACGAGCAAGAGTTCAAACATTATCTTAAAGAATTTTTTAATATTGTACTGGATAATGGAGAATAGAACATAAGTTCTTATTTCTCTAACAAAATTATTATCTTTTTCATTTCCGCAAAAATTTCTTTTATTTATTGTTTAAATACTCAGTAATCAGGATGAAATAATGAAACGCTTTCTTTTTCTTGTAATTTTAAATTTTATAATCTTAAATGCACAGTTCAATAAAGAAAAAATGGATAGCTTGAATAATTTAACCTTGCAGGATTATAAAATTATGCTCGAAAATCTCGGCATCAGTTCTGTCCGCCCGGGACCATCGGGAAACCCGAACGCACCCGATGCGGCTAATTTTGACGAAATGAAAGTAGATAACTGTTACGTTTTGCCCGATCCGCTGATATTTTTAAA
>JAAYAN010000241.1 GCA_012719345.1 Ignavibacteria bacterium
GACTTTTAGAAAGTGCTTATGAAGAATGTTTATTTTATGAGTTAAAACAAGCGGGGCTGAAGGTTGAAAAGCAAAAAGCATTACCATTAGTCTATCACGAAGTAAAATTAGATGCCGGTTACAGAATAGATTTGTTAGTTTCAGATAAAGTGGTTATTGAAATTAAATCGGTTGACTGCCTTACTGATGTACACACAGCTCAAGTTCTAACATATCTCAAACTTTCAAAATGCAAAATTGGTCTGCTAATTAATTTCAACGTGGCTTCACTTAAAAACGGGATCAAACGATTAATACGTTAAAAATTAAACTCAGTGCAACTCTGTGAGAAAACTCTGCGAAACTCTGTGGTTAAACACAAGCCACTTTAAACCACAGAGTAACACGGAGTACGACACAGAGTATCACAGAGAAAGAAATGAAATTCTTTTGTTAATCAACTAAGGGAAAGAAAGTGGTTAATAAAAAACGAAAACTATAAGTTGTAATAAAAAACAAAAACTCAGTGCAACTCCGTGGAAAACTCTGAGAAACTCTGTGGTTAAACCAACACGAATTGACCACAGAGTAACATGGAGTATTATTAATCATCAAAAGAATCGGTAGAAAAAACAAAATCAATTTATCAAAAATGTTTAGATTTTAACATTCAATTTTTCAACATTCTATGATATGTGAAAAATAGAAGTTTATTATCCGCTGCCGGTTGGCAGCTTTTGTTATTTTAAAGGATTTGTACTTATGATAAATTTTATTGCCGGAAAGGTTGAAAAATCAGCATCTTTTAAAACATTTTCCGATTCTGTAAAAAAACTTACTCCCGGAGCAAACACTCTTCAAGTAAAAGGATTACCCGGCTCGGCTTTATCCTGTTTTACATCTCTGTTAAGCAAAACTCAAAATAAGATAGTCTTATTTTTTGAAGATGATTTGCAGATCAGCGAAACAAAAGTTGAACTTTCCGATTTAGGATTTAGTAAAAGTATTATTGAAATTGACGATCTTTCAAAGGAAGTTCTTCAGGAAAAACTCACCGAGCTTTGCAGCCGCGAAAATTATATTCTGCTTACAAATTACAGGATTCTTCAAATCCCGCTCCCCGATTTAAACAAATTAACAGGAAGCTCCACAAAGATTGAAATCGGCGGAGATTTGGGGTACGATAATTTATTGGAATATTTTGATTTGCTGGGATATAACCGTCAGAAATTTGTTGAATCGAGCGGCGATTTTTCAATCCGGGGCTCAATAATCGATTTTTGGTCATTTAGTGAAAAACAACCCTGCCGACTTGAATTTGACGGCGATTTCCTCGAATCAATCCGCTATTTTGAACCCGAAACGCAGCGGTCGACAGGTACAATTAAAAGCGTAACAATTGCTTCAAGTGTTCTCGATGAAACAGATAATTATTCAACAGGAATACTTGGATATATAAAAGGAGCATTACTTTTTGCGTCAGGGTTTGAATTGGAATCGATGTTTAAAAAAACAAAAGATAACCAGATAAACGAAATCGATGCTGATGATATTGACGATGAATTGAAAACCGAACTTTTCGAAAGCAATAAACCGGTTCACATTGAAGACGATGAAATTACGGAAAATTCTGTTTATAAATCCAAAGAGGAATTGCTAAAAGCCGATGTAAACTGGATACTAACTGATGAATTGGATAGTTCGGGAAACAGAATTGATCTGAAAATTACTGAAGCTCCGGCGATAAATTCGAATTTCGAGCTTTTGTTTAATGTTTTGCAGGATTACAATTCCAAAGGATTTGAGATTGTAATTACCGCTGAAAACCAAATGCAGGCAAAAAGACTTACCGAGCTTCTTTCGGATTATAATCAAATATTAGCAGATTTAATCATCTCAGGAAAAATAAAAATAGATCATGCTATTCTTAAAAAGGGATTTGTTCTTCACTCCGAAAAATTATTGACGCTTTCCGAATACCAGATTTTCAACAAACCTTTCCGGACAAAATTTTCTTCAAAAGCAAAGTATAAAAAATCTAAAGCCCGCGATCTTTCTTCAATAAAATATGGCGATTTTGTAGTTCACGAAACATTTGGAATTGGCAGGTACGAAGGTCTTGAAACAATAAAAATCGGGATGACTGAACAGGAATGTATTAAAATAATTTATGCCGAGGGCGGCGTTGTTTATGTAAATCTCAATTATCTTGCGCTTGTTAAAAAATACAGTTCCAACGACAACGTTCCTCCTAAACTTTCGGTACTTGGCGGAGGTGAATGGGCTGCTGCAAAGAAAAAAGTAAAAGCAAAGATTAAAGAATCTGCCCGCGATTTGATTATTCTTTACGCGAAACGGAAAGCCTCGAAAGGTTATGCATTTGCAGAAGATACAATTTGGCAGAAAGAACTTGAAGCTTCCTTTTTATACGAAGACACACCCGACCAGATTAAAATTACAGAAGACGTTAAAAGCGATATGGAATGTGAAAATCCTATGGACAGGCTTGTTTGCGGCGATGTGGGCTTCGGTAAAACTGAAATTGCCGTAAGAGCAGCTTTTAAAGCTGCAACAGAAGGAAAGCAGGTTGCTCTTATGGTCCCCACAACAATTCTTGCCGAGCAGCATTATAATACATTCAGCGACAGACTTTCCCAATTTCCTGTAAGAGTTTCGTGCCTTTCGCGATTTCAAACTAAAAGCGATCAGACAAAAATTGTTGAAATGGTGAAAAACGGACAGACTGATATTGTTATAGGCACTCATCGGATTTTATCGAATGATGTAAAATTTAAGGCTCTCGGTCTGTTGATAATTGATGAAGAACACAGATTCGGCGTTATGGCAAAAGAAAAGCTGCGGGCAATTAAGGCAAATGTAGATACGCTTGCTCTTACAGCTACACCTATACCGCGTACCTTAAATCTTTCGCTTCTCGGCGCGCGCGACCTTTCGATAATGGGAACTCCTCCGCCCAACCGGCAGCCTATTAATACAAAGTTAGAACTTTTTGATATTGTTAAAATCCGGCAGTGGATTCTTGAGGAAATTCATAGAGACGGACAGGTTTATTTCGTTCACGACAGAGTACAGTCAATTGAAAAAATTGCTTTTTATCTCCAGAAACATATCCCCGAGATAAAAATAGGAATTGCTCACGGGCAAATGCGTCCCGCCCAGCTGGAAGATGTTATTCACAGTTTTTTGCATAAAAAATATAATGTTCTTATTGCCACAAAAATCATTGAATCGGGACTTGATATACCAAACGTAAACACAATAATTATTAATCGTGCAGACAGATTCGGACTTGCCGAATTGCATCAATTGCGCGGCAGAGTAGGACGTTCCGCGAGAAGAGCTTTCGCTTATTTGCTTGTTCCGTCATTAAAATCAATTTCAAAAACAGCTCTTAAAAGACTTCAGGCTATAGAAGAGTTTACTGATCTCGGCGGCGGATTTAATCTTTCGATGCGGGATCTTGAAATAAGAGGGGCGGGAAATCTTTTAGGAACAGAACAAAGCGGTTCGATTGATGCCGTCGGATTCGAAATGTACATCAAGCTCTTGGATGAAGCCGTTGAAGAATTGAAAATAAGCGAATTTAAAGATGTGTTTAAAAATCTTCCTAAACACCGCGATAAAACCGAACCTACAATTGATACATTTTTTGAAGTCGGCATACCCGATTCGTATATGCCCGATCAGGCTGACCGCTTAAGTTACTATACGCTTCTTTTTTCATTAAAAAACATTAATGAAATTGACGAGATACAGGAAGAAATTACAGACCGTTTCGGAAAAATTCCGCCTATAATAGACAGGCTGATAAACACGGCAATTTTACGCTTTTACGCATCGTATGCAATGTTTGAAAGGATTGTAATTACAGCGCAGAAAATTTCACTTATTCTTCCTAAAGGTGAAAAAGAAGAGTATTACCAGACAAGCTTTTCAAAAATACTTAAACATATTATGGAAAAATATCAGCGGGATGTGAATTTTATTCAGAATAAAGATGTTATGAAGTTAGAAATGAAAAATACATTTAAAAATCCCGAAACTGTTTTAAGCGCTGTTACGGCATTTTGCAAGGAAATAAGTGAATTACTTGAAGCAGGAAGTGGAATGAATCATCAAAATCCATTAAATTAAATTTTGTAATCAGAATATTATTAATAATTTTTTATAGTTTTATTAGATTTAAAAATAAAATATTACCTGATGTCCTTAATTAGATAATGAATGAAATTAAAAGGAATTATGCAATGGACAAAATAAAAGACGAAAATTACGAATTAGAAAAGATTGAGAACCTCGAATGGCTTGAATCGCTTGAATATGTTTTAAAGGAGAGCGGACCTGAAAGAGTAAAAGATCTTCTTCACGAACTTGATATGTTTGCCCACGCTTCGGGGGTTGATCTCCCGTTTACCGCAAACACTCCTTATATAAATTCAATTCCACCCGAAAATCAGCCTAACTTTCCCGGCGGCAGAGAAATTGAAAGAAGAATAAAAAGTCTTATCCGCTGGAATGCCATGGCAATGGTTGTCCGTGCAAACAGAGAATCACCCGGAATAGGAGGTCACATTTCCACGTATGCTTCGGCAGCAACTATATACGAAATTGCTTTCAATCATTTTTTCCGCGGGAAAGATAATAACAGCCGCGGCGATCAGATCTATTTTCAAGGTCACGCAGCTCCGGGCATTTATGCTAGAGCTTTTCTTGAAGGAAGACTTACAAAGGAACAGCTCGAAAATTTCCGGCGCGAATTAAAGCCCGGCGGCGGATTATCTTCTTATCCTCACCCTTGGCTGTTAAGCGATTTTTGGGAATTCCCTACAGTTTCGATGGGGCTGGGTCCTATTATGGCAATTTATCAGGCGCGTTTTAACCGTTATATGGAAGACCGCGGACTGTTACAAAAAGCCGATTCAAAGGTCTGGGCTTTTCTTGGCGATGGTGAAACCGATGAGCCGGAAGCTTTGGGAGCTATATCTCTTGCTGCCCGCGAAAAATTGGACAATCTGATTTTTGTGATTAACTGCAACTTGCAAAGACTTGACGGACCTGTAAGAGGAAACGGAAATATTATTCAGGAACTTGAAGCTAACTTTAGAGGCGCCGGCTGGAATGTTATAAAAGTTATATGGGGCAGCGAATGGGATAATCTTCTTGCAAAAGACGGCTCCGGAATGCTTCTTAAAAGAATGAATGAAAGCATTGACGGCGAATCGCAAAAATACGTTGTAGAAGATGGCAAATATACCCGCCAAAATTTCTTTGGAAAATACCCGGAAGTTGCAAAACTAGTTGAAAACTTAACAGATGAACAAATTGAAAAATTAACCAGAGGCGGTCACGACCCCATAAAAGTTTATGCTGCATTCAAAGCTGCAGTTGAACATAAAGGTCAGCCGACTGTTATTCTTGCCCGGACCGTAAAAGGTTATGGTTTAGGTGAAGCCGGCGAAGGAAAAAACATCACGCATCAGCAGAAAAAATTGAATGAAGACGAACTAAAACATTTTAGAACACGATTCGGTATTCCTATATCGGATGACGAAGTTGCAAATGCTCCGTTTTACCGTCCCGACGACAACAGTCCCGAAATCCGTTATATTAAAGAAAGACGCCAGGCTTTGGGAGGATATGTACCAAAAAGAGTAATCCGGAATTCGGTAATAAAAACACCTTCCGAAAAATTATTCGAAGAATTTTATACCGGTACCGAAGGAAGAGAAGTTTCCACAACAATGGTATTTGTTAGAATTTTAACCAAACTTTTAAAAGATAATGAATTAGGAAAAAGGATTGTACCTATTGTTCCGGACGAAGCAAGGACTTTCGGGATGGAAGCCCTTTTCCGCCAGATAGGAATTTATTCACACGTCGGACAGTTATATGAGCCGGTTGATAAAGACAGTCTTCTATATTATAAAGAAGCAAAAGACGGGCAGATTCTTGAGGAAGGAATTACCGAAGCAGGAAGTATGTCGTCGTTTATTGCAGCCGGAACTGCTTACTCCACTCACGGCGTAAATATGATACCCTTTTTCATCTACTATTCAATGTTCGGTTTCCAGCGCATCGGCGATCTTGCCTGGGCTGCTGCTGATATGAAAACCAAAGGATTTATGATTGGAGGAACCGCCGGAAGAACAACACTTGCCGGTGAAGGCTTGCAGCATCAGGACGGACAAAGTCACTTGCTTGCATATTCAATTCCAAATCTTAAAACATACGACCCTGCATTTGCATTCGAATTGGCAGTTATTATTCGCGACGGTATATACCGTATGTACGAAAAACAGGAAGATATTTACTATTACATTACAGTAATGAATGAGAATTATCCTCAGCCTGCAATGCCCGAAGGCGTAAAAGAAGGAATTCTTAAGGGAATGTATAAATTCAAAAAATCGGATAAAAAATCGAAAGCAAAAGCTCATTTGCTGGGAAGCGGAACTATACTGAATGAAGTTCTTAAAGCTCAGGAAATTTTAGAAAATAATTACAATGTTTCGGCGGATGTTTGGAGCGTTACCAGTTATAAAGAACTTCGTTTAAATGGAATGGAAGCTGAACGATATAATATGTTCAATCCCGATAAACCGGCAAAGGAACCTTATGTTACTGCCGTTACTAAAGAAGAAAACGGAGTTTTTATTGCTGCATCCGATTATGTGCAGATATTGGCAGATTCAATTTCGAAATGGCTCCCTTCTCCTCTTAAAACTCTTGGCACATACGGATTTGGAAGAAGCGAAAACCGCGAAAGTTTACGCGATTTCTTTGAAGTTGATGCAAAGCATATAGTTTTTGCAACAATATCCTCGCTTGTTCAGGAAGGTTTTTTAAAGAAAGAAGTATTATCGAAGGCCGTTAAGGAATTGGGGATAAACCCTGAAAAACTTAATCCCTTGAAATCATAATCTGATAACTTAAACTGAGAAAAAAAATGGTCGTTGAATTTAGATTACCGGAATTAGGAGAAAATATAACATCTGCTGATATAACAAAAGTGCTTGTAAAAGTCGGCGATAAAATAAAAAAAGAACAACCGCTTGCAGAGCTGGAAACAGATAAAGCTTCCATGGAAATCCCTTCGGACATTGAAGGCGTTGTTAAAGAAGTTAAAATGAAGGAAGGAGAAAAAGCCAGTGCCGGACAGGTATTGCTGCTTATCGAAACTGAATCGTCAGAATCAGTTCCAGCCTTATCCGTTAAAACGGATTCAGATGCTGCCGAAATACCGCAGGAAATAAAACCTGCATTATCAGCAAATAATGATAAAGTTTCAAAACTCTACAACTTCAAACTGCCTGAATTAGGCGAAAATATCTCAAAAGCTTCTGTTACAAAGATTTTAGTGAAAGAAGGCGATTTTGTAAAAAAAGATCAGGCTCTGGTTGAGCTTGAAACCGATAAAGCTTCTATGGAAGTACCGTCCGATGTAAACGGCATTGTGAAGCAGATTAAGATTAGTGAAGGAAGTACAGCAAATGTTGGCGAAATTATATTTATAATTGAAACTAGTGATTCTGATTCTGCCGAAAACAAAACTGACTCCGCAAAAAAGATAGACAGCCCGCAGAAACCTGTTCCAGAGGCTCCTGCCCTGCCGAAAACAGAACCGGTAAAAAAAGAAGCTGCAAATGAAGCTGCTTTAGAGACAAAATCAATTATTGCTCCGGCTGCTCCTTCTGTAAGAAGATTTGCCCGCGAAATAGGAATTAAGATAAACAATGTAAGAGGAAGCGGACCAGGCGGAAGAATATCTATTGAAGATGTTAAAAAATATGCAAAAAGCTTGAATGAAAATATAGAGTCTGCATCCTCAGGCGGAGGCTTCGGAATTAAAACAGAGCCGCTCCCGGATTTTAGCAAATGGGGAGAAACTGATATCCAGCCAATGAATAATGTCCGCAAAAAAACCGCCGAACATTTATCGTACGCCTGGGCATCAATACCGCACGTAACTCAATTTGATAAAGCCGATATTACAGAGCTTGAAGAAATACGGAAGCAATACGGCAAACTTGCTGAATCGGCTGGCGGAAAACTGACTGTGACAGCAATTCTTTTAAAAATTGCTGCGTCGGCTCTTAAAAAATTCCCGCAATTTAATGCAAGCGTTAATATGGCCGGTAATGAAATTATATATAAAAAATATATAAATATCGGCGTAGCTGTTGATACTGACAGAGGTCTGATTGTTCCTGTAATCCGCAATGTTGATAAAAAAAATATTATTGAACTTGCGGCAGAACTTGCGGAAATATCGAAAAAAGCACGCGACAAAAAAATAACTTTAGAAGATTTGCAAGGCGGAAATTTTACAATCAGTAATCTTGGCGGAATCGGCGGAACAGGCTTTACTCCTATAGTAAACGCCCCGGAAGTTGCGATTTTAGGAATATCACGCGGCTCTTACGAACCTAAATATTCAGGCAGTGAATTTATCCCCCGGCTTATGCTGCCGCTGTCCCTTTCGTACGATCACAGGATAATTGACGGCGCTGACGGAGCAAGATTTTTAAGGTGGATTTGTTCTGCGCTTGAGCAGCCTATTTTGATGTCGCTTGAAGGATAAAAATTTAACAGATAAAATTTTAAATTTGCTGAATGTGATTTTGGAGAGTATATGAATAAAATAAAACTTGCTGTGCTCGGAGCCGGTCCCGGCGGTTACACTGCCGCTTTTCTTGCTGCTGATCTTGGAATGGATGTAACATTAATCGATTTGAATAAGAACCCCGGAGGAGTTTGTCTTCACGTTGGATGTATTCCTTCAAAAGCGCTTTTGCATGTTGCTAAACTTTTAGAAGAAACAAAGCACGCCAAAAAATGGGGTATCGATTTCGGCGACCCGAAAATTGATATTGACGGAGTAAGAGCTTTTAAAGATAAAGTTGTTGCAAAACTTACAGGCGGAACGGGACAATTAGTAAAACAGCGCAAAATAAATTACATTCAGGGAAGAGGTCAATTCCTGAACCCGAATACTATAAAAGTTGAAAAAACCGACGGAACAATTGAAGAAGTACAATTCGATAAAGCAATTCTCGCTACCGGTTCGGAACCTGTTCGTATTCCCGGCTTGTGGATTGACTCTCCAAGGATGATTGATTCCACCGGAGCTCTTGAGCTGAAAGACATACCGGCAAAAATGCTTGTTATCGGCGGTGGTATAATCGGACTTGAAATGGCAAATGTTTATTCTTCGCTGAGTACAAAAGTAAGCGTAGTTGAAATGATGCCTCAGCTTGTTCCCGGTGCTGATAAGGATTTGATTGATATATTAACCCGCAGTCTTAAACCCCGTCTTGGAAGCATTTTGCTTGAAACAAAAGTTGTAAAAATTGAAGAAATAAGTGAAGGACTGAAAGTTACATTTGAAGGCGAAAAACTAAACGAGCCGGCTCAGATATTTGATAAAGTGCTTATGGCAATAGGGAGACGCCCGGTTACAAAAGGATTGGGACTGGAAAATACTTCCGTAAAGTTTAGTGAAAAAGGATTTGTTCAGGTAAACAGTCAGCTGCTTACTGACGATTTAAACATTTATGCAATCGGAGATATAGTCGGAAATCCTATGCTTGCACATAAAGCCAGCGCAGAAGGGAAAATTGCTGTTGAGGCGATTGCGGGGCATAAAGTTGCTTTCGAACCGGCTGCAATTCCATCGGTTGTTTATACCGATCCCGAAGTTGCCTGGGCAGGAGTAACCGAAAATGAAGCCTTAAAGAAAGGTCTGAACGTAGAAATTCATAAATTTCCTTGGGCTGCAATAGGCAGAGCCGTTACGATGGACAGAACCGACGGTATGACAAAACTTATAGTCGAAAAAGATACCGAACGAATAATAGGTGTTGCCATGGTTGGACAAGGAGCCGGCGAATTAATAGCCGAAGGAACTTTAGCAGTTGAAATGGCTGCTACAGCCAAAGATATGGCGCTTACAATTCACGCTCATCCAACAATATCGGAAACTATGATGGAAACAGCTGAAATGGTTTGGGGATTAAGTACAAGTATTTATCGCCCGAAAAAATAAACCCAAAAACAGTCATTAAAACAAACAATATTATGGCTGAGCTTTTATTATTCCCCGGCTGTAAGGGTCGCACCCAGACCCCCGAGGAAAGATTTGGCGACCCGGATAATTTTGATTTTTAATGAGAGGTGAAAGGTTAAAGGTGAACGGTGAAAGGTTAATGCAAAGCGCATAGCGCATAGCGTCAGTCAAAAGCCTGATAAACTGGGTAAACAGACCGGAGATCGGAGAAGGAAAGACGGTGAAAGCCTTGCAATATTCTTACTCTTGAAACTTACTCTTACTCTTATTTAATTCGTGCTTTTTTAACCACAGAGTTTCTCAGAGTTTTTCACTGAGTTGCACTGAGTTAAAAATTTAACATACTTGGAGAATTAGTTATTGAATTTAGAAATGTGATTGTGTATTTTTTACCCGCTTTAAATTTTAGCGAGATAATTAATATTTATATGCTAGGGAGGGATATGCTAAGGTCATCTTTTATTTTATTAATATCATTTTTGTTTTTGTCTAATTGTAGCGATTTGGTTGGGCCATCAGTTGAAGATCAAAATCAGGGGTATTTCCCTTTGGCTTTAGGGAATAAATGGTATTATCTGTTTTTTCCGCCTGAAAACTGACCACCAAAAAGTATAAATAATTAACAATATTCCTCTTGATATTTCCCGGCTGTCAGGGTCGCGCACCCTGACAGAAAGCACAGTTAATATGATAGTTTTATGAGAAAAAGATGGGAAGACGAGGAAGGAATAATTTAACAGAAGAAAGTATATTTTTTATTACAACAACGGTAGTAAATTTCACACCGATATTTGAGAATACGGCTTTTTGTGATATTCTGATAAACAATATTAAATATTACAAAACCCGTTACAAATTTGAAATACTTGGTTATGTTATTATGCTATCCCATTTTCATTGGATTGTGCGGACAGAGCAAAAACGCGGAACAGTATCAGATATTATGAGGGATATTAAAAAGTTTACAGCCTGGAAAATATTTGGTTTAATAGAAAAAGAAAACTTAAAGGAATTGGAAAATCATTTTATAAAAGCGGCAGAAGGAATAAAAGATCAAAGCCGGAAATTGTGGATGAGCAGATTTGATGATGAAGTAATAAGAAATGAAAAAATGTTTTGGGTTAAATCGAAATATATACACGATAACCCTGTAAAAGCAGGAATTGTTGTAAAACCGGAAGAATATAAATACTAGAGCGCAAGGAATTATGCGTTCAGTGACAATACAATAATTGAAGTTGATACTGATTATGCCGGTGTTCAAATAATTTAGATTCTTGGGTCAGGGTGCGACCCTGACCTCAGAGGAAAACGCCGATAAGGAGTTCTGCCTTACTGGTTAAACCACACCGTTACAACCCGATAGATTTATTAAATAAGAGGGAAGCTAAAATTACTAATCCAAAAATAATAATTGCAGTGCTCGATAAATGATTTAAACCAGTAAGAAATTTTTCATTTATTTTCGGTTTGAGAAAATAAGCTGTCCCCGAAAGAAAGAACCACCAAGTTACAGATCCGATAAATATTCCGGCCACTAAAATAAACGTATTAAAATATTGACCGGCTATTTCTGCCAATCCGAAACCTGAAAATACCGCCATAAAAAAAATAACTGTACCTGGGTTTGTAATCGTCAGGATAAATGCGCTAAAAAAATCCCGCGCTAATTTCTTTTTGCTTGGCTCATAATTTTTCATTTTTCTCGGTTTAAGTTTAAATGACTTTATTCCGATAGCTACAAGCAAAATACCGCCAATCAGCTGAAAATAAAATTCTTCCTTGATTAAAAGGTTGGAAATAAAGGTTATTCCTAATCCTGCTATCAAACCATATAATGCATCTGCCGAAGCTGCACCTATTCCTGAAAAAAAACCGGACCAAAAATGTTTTTTTATTGTCCGGTCGATGCATAAAAGTCCTACCGGACCTATCGGTACAGCTACTGAAATACCGAGAAATAAACCGCTTATAAATATTTGAAACAACTGATACTCATTTTTAATTGCAAAAACAAACTAAAATTACAGAATTAAAACTGCAATAAAGTATTTTTAATTATAGAAACAAAAATATTATGACAAATATTGGAAATACAAACCCCGATTATAACATCGGGGCTGCTGATTTCCTGAAATAATAATAACCTTTTAACCGGGTTTTAGAATCTTTTATTTATTTCTTCCATAATTTTAATTGCAGCTTCCGGAATTTTTGTTCCCGGACCGAAAATGGCTGAAGCTCCGTGCTGATAAAGATAATCGTAATCCTGTGCGGGAATAACACCGCCGGCAATTACAATAATATCGTCTCTTCCAAGCTTCTTCAATTCGTCAACTAACTGAGGTAAAAGTGTTTTATGTCCGGCGGCAAGCGAGCTCATACCAACGCAGTGAACGTCGTTTTCAACAGCCTGTTTTGCAGTTTCTTCCGGTGTCTGGAAAAGCGGACCCATATCAACATCGAAGCCCATATCTGCATAAGCAGTAGCAACTACTTTTGCTCCGCGGTCGTGTCCGTCCTGTCCCATTTTAGCTATCATAATTCTTGGTCTGCGTCCTTCGCGTTCAGCAAAATCGTCAGTCATTTTGCGCGCAACAGCAACTTTATTAGCTTCTTCGTCCTTATATTCGCTGCTGTAAACGCCTGATATTGTTCTTGTCACAGCTTGATATCTCCCTGATACTTTTTCAATTGCATCCGAAATTTCGCCTAAAGTTGCGCGTACCCGTGCAGCATTTACTGCAAGCGCCAGAAGATTCCCTTCCTTTGTTTCGGCACATTTTGTAAGCGCTTCGAGCGAACTTTTAACATCGGCTTCATTTCTTTTAGACCGTACATCCTGAAGTCTTTTTATCTGCGATAACCTTACGGCAGTATTATCAACTTCAAGAATTTCAATCGGATCTTCTTTATCCAAACGGTATTTATTTACGCCTACAATAGTTTCAGCGCCGCTGTCAATACGAGCTTGTCTTCTGGCGGAAGCTTCTTCAATTCTCATTTTTGGAATGCCTGATTCAATAGCTTTAGTCATTCCGCCGTAAGATTCAACTTCGAGAATGTGTTTCCAGCCTTTTTCGAGCAACTGATTTGTAAGAGATTCAACAAAATATGAACCGCCCCAAGGATCAATTACTTTTGTAATGTTGGTTTCATCCTGTAAATAAAGCTGCGTGTTTCTTGCAATTCTTGCAGAAAAATCAGTCGGGAGCGCAATTGCCTCATCAAGTGAATTTGTGTGAAGAGATTGAGTATGACCAAGCGCTGCAGCCATTCCCTCGAGACAGGTACGCACAACATTGTTAAATGGATCCTGCTCTGTTAAACTCCATCCCGAAGTCTGCGAATGAGTTCTAAGCGACATTGATTTTTCATTTTTCGGATTAAACTGTTTGATAAGTTTTGCCCAAATTAAACGGGCAGCGCGCATTTTAGCAACTTCCATAAAATAGTTCATTCCCTGCGCCCAGAAAAACGAAAGTCGGGGAGCAAATGTATCAACATCCATCCCGGCTTTAATTCCTGTGCGGACATATTCAAGTCCGTCGGCAAGTGTATAAGCCATTTCAAGATCGGCAGTAGCTCCTGCTTCCTGCATGTGGTAACCCGAAATACTTATGCTGTTAAATTTCGGCATTTTCTGCGCGGTAAATTCAAAAATATCGGCAATAATTTTTATTGATTGTTCGGGCGGATAAATGTAAGTGTTACGAACCATATACTCTTTCAGAATATCATTCTGAATTGTACCGGTCAGAAGTTCCGGGGCAACTCCCTGTTCCTCTGCCGCAATAATATAGAATGCAAGAATAGGAAGAACAGCTCCGTTCATTGTCATCGAAACTGACATTTTATCAAGCGGAATCTGATCGAAGAGAATTTTCATATCTTCGATAGAATCGATAGCTACACCGGCTTTACCAACATCTCCTACAACTCGTGGATGATCGGAATCGTAACCGCGGTGTGTTGCCAAATCGAACGCAACCGATAAACCTTTTTGTCCCGCAGCCAGGTTCCTTCTGTAAAAAGCATTACTTTCTTCAGCAGTCGAAAAACCTGCATACTGCCTTACCGTCCATGGACGCATAACATACATCGTGCTGTAAGGTCCGCGAAGAAAAGGTGCAACGCCCGACATATAATCAAGATGTTCGCAATTTGCCAAATCTTCTTTTGTGTAAAGCGGTTTCACATTAATTTTTTCCATCGTTTCCCAGATAAACTGATCTGCGGATTTTCCAGTTTCAGCTTCAAACTTCTTTCTCCAAGAATCGAATGATGATTTACCCGATTCTAATTTTAACTCTTTCTCTTTAAATTTTATAGATTTCATTTTATTTCCTTTTCGAATTTTTAATTTTTAATTCTTAATTTTGAATTATCAGAAGACGATTTAACAATTGCAGTAAGAATCCTTATTATTTCATCAATATCTTTCATAATACTTGTAAAGTCATATTTTACAAGCTTACTTCTTTGAAGAAGTTTTAGCCAATAAATGGTTTCTCTGGCTTCTTTCGATGCAATCGCCATTTTATTAATAAAATCCTTTTTTGAAGATGCCGCTGAAGCTTCCTCAACATTAGCGCCTATTGAAGTTCCGGAACGCAGTAATTGTCTTGAAAGCACATATTCATTATTTTCTTTAAGTACCTGATATAAAGAAATAATCCTAAGTGCAAAATCAAAACTCTTTTCTTTTATTACGTTTCCTTCTTTCATCTTCAATTCAAAATTAAAAATTCAACATTCAAAATTATTATTTTAGTTTATTCATCAGACCTGATAATATTTGATAAGCATCTGCCCCGAGGAAAATAAATTCATCAATGCCGGATGCTTTATGCGCTTCAACCTGCTCTTTTGGAAATCCTGCTAAAACTAATTGAACTGACGGATTTGCAGATTTTATTCCGCTTGCAATTGCAGGAACAAGTTCAGGATAGGTGTCGTCTGTTGAACAAATTATTACTATCGGCGCATTTGAATCTAAAGCCGCTTTAACAGCTTCTTCCGGAGTTTTGAAGCCTTTATTGTTAAGCATTTCAAAACCGCCTGTTTCAAAAAATCCCTGGGCAAAATCGGCGCGTGCTTTAAATTGTTTAACCGGACCCATATTTGCCATAAATATTTGCGGGCGTTTTCCGGTTTTTGCTAAAAATGCATCCGAAGCGTTTCTCAATTCTTCGAATAATTCACTGCCGCGTTTAATTTCGAGCGGAGAAATATTTATTCCCGGTTCGGCTGCAGCGCGTACGGCGCTTGAAATTTCACCGATTGTAGCTCCTTCAAGAATTGCCGAGGTTGCAGTATTTATTACATCTGCTGAATTATCGTTAACAAGCTGCTGCATCTTTTCGAGAATGCCGGAATTTTTTTCCTGATTACCCGAAACTCTGAATTTCTGCAAATATTCCGAACGTTTTTTGAAAAATGCCTGCGGATCAGTTTTGCGCGAAGGTATTTTTTCTTCTTTCATATTCGCGTACATATTTGTTCCGACGAGAACTGATTTTCTTTTCGAATAATCTTTTTTTCTGCTTTCAGCGGTTTCTTTAACCAATCCCTGAATAAATCCTGATATCAGAGCTTCGAACATTCCGCCTTTTTCTTCAATCTGCTGGAATAATTTCCAGGATTGTACGGCAACATCGTCAGTAAGTTTTTCTATAAAATATGAACCGCCTGCGGGGTCAATCAACCTGTCGAGATGTGTTTCTTCTTTAAGAATAATCTGTGTGTTTCTTGCAATTCTTCTTGAAAAAGTATCCGGAGCGTTAAAAACTTCATCAAAAGGATTTGTATGCATGCTGTCAACTCCGCCGACTACTGCCGAAAAAGCCTGAGTTGTTGTGCGAAGCATATTCACATAAGGATCAAGTTCTGTCTGGAAATAAGTAGAAGATTTAGCGTGAATTTCAATTTCTCTTTCATCTTCTTCAATTCCGAAAGCTTCAAGAATATTTGACCACAGGATTTTAGCCGCGCGGAATTTTGCTATTTCCATAAAATAATTTGTACCGATTCCGAAAGTAAATCTGATTGATTGTGCAGCCTGTTTTGCAGAAATGCCGCGTTCAGTTAATTCGTTCAAATATAAAACTGCGGTTGCCATCGCGAAAGCCAATTCCTGTACTGCCGAAGCGCCGGCATTATTATAAACGCTGACATTTACCCCGGTTGTTTTCATACAGATTTTATTATCAATAACCCATTTTGTGACTAAAGCAGCTTCATCAATTACAGATTTAAACGAAACAGGTAATTTCCCGTTTTCAGCAATAAAACCGAGCGGATCGGATTCAATGCTTCCTTTTAAAGAAGAAACCGGAATATTATTTTTCTGAAGATATGCATTTAAAACAGTAACAAATGGAAGCGCTGAAAATCCTGCGTTAACATTAATCGGATATTTGTTAAGGTCAATTCCTTTTAGCGCGCGGGAAATACTTTTAATCGCGGAAATTGAAAGCCCTTTATCTCCAACCTCGGCGGGAGTTGCATAGTCTGCATCTTTTCCCATTTTGGTTGCAGTATCAAGCTGAATGTTAATGCTTGTCTGACCTCTGTTTAAATCGCTAGTTAATGCTTCGTTAAATTCTTCTGCGTCGCCGGTAACTATTTCCTGGTTTATTTCCCAGCCTTTTGCAGCATAACCCGAAGATTTTGCTCCTCTGCGCGAACTGTTTCCCGGTGCAGTATTTACATAGGAAAGGTTCTCGATATCTTTTCTGGTATAAATGGGCTGAAGGGTTATTCCTTCGTAAGTTTTTGTAAGAAGTTTCTTATCATATTCGGCGCCTTTCAAGTCGGCTTCAACAACCTTTTTCCATTCTTCAAACGAAACAGGTGCGAAATCCTTCCCGAGATCCGCTTTTTCCCCGAGTTTTACCCCGCTGGCTTTTGCATCTCCTGACATTTTTTCCTCTTTCTATAATTAATTAAAATTTTAACAGCTAAATTTATGAAAATATACTGAAATCTTCTTCTATATAAATCAGTCAACTTTTCTAAATCTTTGGTTTTTACTCAAGTTGTGATTAAGGGACATTGAAGGAAAAAACTTAGGATTAATAGAAAACAGATAAATTTTAACCGGGTTACTTTTTTATAAATTTTATTTCAACAAAAAAATGGTGCTTATAAAGATAAAAGCGAAGAAACAGAGATGATTGATTGTGCCATTTTAAGGAAAGAAATATTGGCGGAAGGGTTAATGTTTTGCCGGATTCCAAATCGCATTTTATATTTTTTAATTAGCAATACCAGTCAAACAAAAAATAATTAAAAACAACATTTATTTGCTTGTATACCTTGCAAAATATGCATCAATTTCTGGTCTTAACTCTATCCCAACTTTTTCAAAAATTTCAAGTAAATCAAGGTATGCACCATCCCCGCCAATAAAATCCCAAAATTCACTGGCTACCTTAAGTTCGTTTTCAAGATCAAGCATTCCTGCCATAGTCCATCTTGAATATGGTTTTGGTTCATAAGGATTATAAGGAATAGCAATTACAGTATTTACATTAGCTTTTGGGTATTCCGCAAGTACACAAGCAGTCCATTCCAATAATGTTCTTTTAAATTCCTTAAAACCGCCTTTATTAGGTTTTGCAGTTTTTATGTCGAAAAGAAATAGTGATCCATCATTGGCTTCTAACAGTATATCCACCTTTGTTAGTTTTACATTTCTCATTTTTCCTGTTTGGCAAACTTTTCTTATTGCGTTTATTTCTTCAGGTTTGTTTGGTTTAGTATTGGCAGCAGTTAAGTCATCCATAATATCTTGAATAACTCTTTGGGCGCTTTCACTTATTTTGTTACCTGCTGTTGCTTGGGATTTTGCAGCTTTGAATTTTGAAGAAGCTAAAGCCAATGCAACCGGTTCAAAAATACTTGTGCCAAAATTTGTATTTAATGAATGAATAAAAGAGAACAAAGCCATTCTGTCCTTGCCTAATAATCTTGTGTGAAAGGGCATAGAAGCTGGTTCAGGTTTGTAGTTTTGAAATTTATTTCGAAGGCTATTTATCAAAACTTCAGAAATTTGAGAATAATTTATTTTGCTCAATTAATTACCTAAGAATTTATAATTTCATCAATACTTTTAGTAAATTTTTCATTAAAATTACTAAATACCTTCTCCCCTCTTTGACTCTCATCAACAGTTTTATACAAAATCTTTTCTTTGTCCTTAGAGTTTAAATCAACTAAAAGTGGATATTCAGATTGGATAACATCTAACAAATAAATTATAATTTTATTAAACTTGGTTTCATTTTTTAAAATATCAAAAATGTTGCTATTTATTTTATTTATTGCCTTAGTTTGATTTTCTTGTTCATCAATAGATAAAACATCAATTGTATGTTTTTTCCTAAAATATTTTTCGATTTCATTTATTAGGAGATCTTTATTTATCAATTTGTAGAACAAATATATTATGTGGAATTTTAGCCTTGATCTTTCAGGATAATTATTTTCGATATATTCTTCAGTTATTTTTAATAGTACTGTTAAAATGAAATAAAGTTTTAAAAACCGTTCTTCAAAAATATTATTAATATACCTTGCCGTTGTCGAATCAAAATAACCAGAAACCCTATGTGGATAAAACATCAGACAAGAAAAACTAGCCCTAAGTATATCATTTATCGTTACAATAAAATCAACATTTTCAATATTCTCAAGTTCAAATGAATTCTGCCTCTTATAATAGAAAACTTTATTTTGAATTTTAGATTTTAAAAAGTAATCTTCCAATTCTTTCTGAATATTAGTAATCGAGACTAAGTCTTGTTCTGATAGACCATTTTGACTATTTGTTCTAATAGTTATTTTTTCATACTCCTCATCTTGTGCAACGATTATTTTTACAGGAATTTTTACATTTCTTTCATCATTAGATTTTATTCGAAAAACATTATAGATGCTATTAGCTGTCTGGCAACCATTGACAATATTTACTGGACTAATGCTATAATAATTTACATTGCTGGAATCAATGTTTTTAGTGGTTATAGTTAAACCATTATTGTATAAATGAAATTTTTGCGGTTCCTCTTTTAATGTCTTTTCAATATTATTATTAATAGGTGTAGCCCCAAGATATAGCCTTATATTATTTTTAAATACATCAGGAAATAATATTCTTTCTGTGCCTTCTTCATCGGTCGGCGCAATACCATTTAATAATTCTTCTGCAGTTAAGTATCCAATTAAATATTCAGTTTCATTAATCCATTTAAGATTATTTTTATTAACATATAAGATTAAATCATTTGATATGAATTTTTCATATGTATTATTAATAAATTCTGAACCTCTGATTTCTACCTTGATATCAGTATATTCTCGATAGGCTTTTTTAAAAAATTCAATTTCGGATTTCCAATCATGTTTCAATTTTTCAATATCATTTTCATTTTTTTCAGTATAAAAGAATAAATTGAATTCATGTGCAATATTTTTCAATTCTTCATTGGCAATTATTTTTTGAATAAAAGATTGCAATTTTACCAAAATTGGTTGGGTATTATCAATACCAATGCCTTGAAATATTTTTAGTGGAATTTCAACAAATTTTTTAAAATCTCCCAAATCTGCTTTATTCGATTTTTTTATCTGAATAATATGAAAAACAACTTTTATTTTTTCAGTTTTTCCCTTTAGCAGGTCAATAATCTCTTCTAAATTATCTTTTAGACTAAATAATTGATTGTTAATAATAATAAAGAAAGAGTCTCCCCCTAAACTTGTCCCTAACGAAATTTCTTTACCTATTTTACTTTTTGAATTATATGATTGGCTTGAATAATGCCAAGCATGCATTGAGTTCACAAACCATTCAAACTTTAGGGAATCATCTTTTTTACGTTCTCTTTTATCAAAATTATTATTGACGAATTTGTCACAATATTTTTCAAGTTTTGTTTTAATTTGCATTATTTACTGTCTCTCAAATGAAAAATTATCTCCGAATATGCCCCTTTATCTTTTTCAGTTCTATTCAGCACCGGTCTTTTAAATTGATTTACTATTTTCATTCCGGCATTTTCTGCAATTGTTGGGTACATTTTGTACTTGTCGTTTGCTACAAGGAATACATCATAATCATTGACTAAATATTTTTTTGTATTAATTAACACATCACTAATACCTTGAATATAACTTTCTTTAGCTTCGCGTCCCTGTCCTTTGAATAACGGACCAATTTCAAGTTCATCATTTCTTTCCAAGCCAAATAAATCATATGCATAAGCATGTTGTTCGTGGTAATCAATTAAACCAACATATGGTGGTGAAGAAAAAATGCCTTTAATTTTCTGTTCTTTTACAAGCTTTGCAAAGTTAGGATTGGTTTTATTTAGCCCGTTGATAATATCAATAGTTCTGCTATCGCCTTTTAAACAAGTATGGAATACATCCTTTCTAAGGTTATCAAATTGTAATAACCGCTTAACGGTGTCTTTTGTGTATGTTTCCCACCATTTTAATATAGAAAAGAGCGGTTTACACATTTTTCCGTGTTTGCTGCAATAATAAGTTGTTGTTATTGGCTCAACTAAAGTTGCTAAATCAGCATGAGTAGTTGCACGGCAACTTCTTATAGTCCTGCTAAGAATAACACTGACAATTTTCTTTGTTTCGGTATTTTTAATTTTCTTTATTTCATCAAAAACAAATTGTATTTCATCTCGGATATGTTGTGTGTACCATTTGCCAAGAAAGGAATCTTCATTATCCTGCCTTAACTTAATGTTATAGTCTCTAACCAGTTTATTAAAGAATGGAAGAAATTCCTTTTCTTTTTCCAAACCATATTTGTTTTCATCAATCTCTTTTCGTTTAACCTTATACTTGTACTCAGGTACAGGGAAATTTTTATTGTTAAAAACATATAACTCTTTCAGTAATTTTTCTTCAAATTCTACTGTATGCGAATTTTCTAGGAATTTTTTTAATTTCTGTGTAATCCTCTTTATTTCATATTGAACATCATTGATTTCATATTTTGTAACTTTGCAATTAC
>JAAYAN010000242.1 GCA_012719345.1 Ignavibacteria bacterium
CAATTAACAATGAAGAACTAAATCAAATATTATCAATTACAGCTAAACAAGATTTGAAAGATATTTTTGTGATTCTTTATAATACCGGAATGAGAATAAACGAGCTGTTAAATTTGTATTGGCAAGATGTCGACTTGAACAACCGGTTAATAAAGATTAGCAATAAGGTAAATTTTACCACTAAGAACAAGAAAGAAAGACTGATTCCAATAAACAACACAGTGTATAATATTCTGATAAATAGGCAAAGCGGAAAGATTAGGCAAGCGACTGAATATATCTTCAACAAGAAAGGATTTAAACTTAGCTCCGATTATGTTTCGAAAGAATTCAAGAAAAGAATAAGAACTTTGGGATTGAACGAGCGAATTCATCTGCATTCTGTCAGGCATTCATTCTGCAGTAACTTAGTGAATTTAAATATATCATTGTACACTATTAAAGAGCTGGCAGGGCACAATAATATTGCCACAACTCAAATATATGCGCACCTGGATAATAGTGTATTGCGTGATGCTGTTAATTTGTTGGATTAACATTTAGCGGGTATTTTTTTAAGCAAGATACCCGCTTTTTTATTATATTAAAATATATTTATTGGATATATATATGAAAGAAGAAATTAAAGACCTATCTTTAGAGCAAATATTTGAAACCGGATATTATTCCCTTTCTAATTGTGAAGATACCGAATTAAATCAATTTGCAACAGAATTAACCGAAAAAGAAAAATTTGAAATTGTCCTTGAAGCAATAATTCCCTTAATTCAAAAATATAGTGTTGAAGAACTTATTGAATTTAGAAATAATCAAATAAATAAGCTAAATGCTATTATTCCACAAATCAACAACATCAATAAAAAAAGGAAATTAGCCAAAATTAAATTCAAAGATTTACAGGAAACACTTGATATTACAATAAACGATATTACAACGGAAATTGTAAATTTATTACGATATGTATATGAATTAAATTTATTAAATGGAATAAAAGAGAAAGATAAAGAAGGTTTTAATGCATTAGTAGAAGCCAATCGATTACTTAGAAATGAAATTCCAGAAACAGGAAATAATCCTTTCCCAAAGAGAAAGCAAAAAGCTGGAAATAAAAGGCAGTACAGCAAAGAGGAATTTCTAAAAGAACTTGATAAAATTCCTGAAAGTTACAAAAAGACAGCTACAAGCATTGGTAAGTTTTTTGGCAGGAATGAAAGCTTTGTAAGGGAAAATTTTGAATATCACTTTAATATGACAGTAAGGGAATATTATAAAAATTCGCAATAATTACGATTAAGAGAATAAACAAAACGCAATAATTTAATTTATGCGAATTATTTACAAATTAGAAAAATTAGTTTTTAGCTTATTTTCAAAACATTTCCATTCGCAATAATCGCAGGAACATAAATCGAACATTGTAAATATCTTAAAAAAATAAGGTGTTTATATATGTATAGCAACACAACCGAACCAAAAGTAATTCTTGCCGGAAACGTCCTATTTTTAGAATCAAAGAAACTTGCCGAAATTGTAAATGATACGCTTGTTATTTACAAAAAAGAAAAGGATATTTTCCGAAAAGCAAACGCCGTTGGATTGAATAACAAAATCCTAACTTCTGAAAAACTACATTACACTTACATTACTTTTCACATAGCTAATAAGATTTATAAAACCACCCGCAGTAATTTTATATCCAAAGGTTTCATACTTCACTTTAAAAACTGGGAAATCCAAAGATTTTTACCGCTATCAGAATTTAACAAAAATCTTGAGGTAATCGAATTATGATTATCTTAGCTGGTGAAAATTTATTCAATCCTAAACTTGAAAAATCAACACTCGAAAACATTATTAGAGTAATTAAAAGTGATGAACAAAAGAAAAGGATTGAACATTACAGGACTTTATCCGGTGATGAACAAAAGAAATATAAACAAAGTAATTTGGTTTGTTTTAGTCTTTCAGAATTCAAAGATAATTATGCTACAAAACAAAATTTCCTATCAGCTTCTTACTTCGGATTTGATGCTGATAAAATTCCGAAAGAAAAACTTGCTGAATTAACCGAAAAGATAAAATCCTGTAAATATACTTTCCTTTCATATATAACTTGTTCAGGGAACGGCATACGCTTTATATGTAAGCTAAGTAAGCCAATTACCTTAACAAAGGATTTTGAAGCCTTGTACAAGCATTACAAAGCGAAATTTGAAGAGTTTTTAAATTACCCGCTGGATGCAACATTCACGCCTGAAAAAAGATGGCTTTCTTCTTACGATGCTAATTTGTATTATAATCCTGATAGTAACCCGTTGGAAGTGATTGAAATAAAACAGGAAACAAAAAGTAACACAGGTTTATTTGAGCCGATAAAAGAGAACCGCAATAATGAGTTGACTAAAAGAGCCGGGATATTATTCAAATCCGGGTTAAGTAAAGACGATGTTTTGAATATCCTGATAAATATAAATTCAACTTGTTGCACAATCCCACTTTCAGAAACCGAAGTAAAAAGCATTGTTAATTCAGTAAGTAAATATGATAACAGCAAAGAGAATTTTAATAGTGAATCATTTCTTAACACACATAGTAAGACGATGGAAAATTTAACTAATGAAATCAACTGGCAGAGACCTTTAATCAGTCTGCCTGATAATACAGGAATCATATTTCAAGGCACTATAAACACAATCGAAGGATTTAGCGGAGTGCATAAATCCCGCCTTGCAGAATCGTTTATTAGCACGCTGATAAAGAAAACTGATGCAAGTAATATCTTAGGCTTAACCGGAACAAACGAGCCTGTAAACGTAATTCTGATTGATACTGAAAGACATTTTGCAACACAGTTTAGATATGCAATCCAGAATATTTTTAGAAATGCCGGTTATGATTTAAACGAACCTTTGCCGGAAAATTTCTTTTATTATTCTTTAATAGATGTTGATTTTGGACACCGCCGGAAAGCACTTGAAACGGCAATTGCAAGCGCAAAGAATAAATATCCTGAAAGACATACTATAATAATATTAGATACAATTACCGATTTAATGATTGACCTTAACAGCACGCCGGAAGCATTGGAATTTGTGCAATACCTTAACCGCCTTGTAAATGAAGAACAATGCACAGTTGCTGGAGTTATTCATCAAAACGAAAAAGGACTTGCAAGCGGTCATGCTACTGGAGCTTTAGGAACTCATTTAACACGCAAAGCAACGAATATAATAGCAATTAACAAAGTAGCTGATAACCATTTCAATATCGAGTTTAAGAAAACAAGATTAACAGCAACACCAAAGAAAATTGCTATTAAATACGATGCTGATATTAAACAGCTTGTATTGTTGACCGATGCCGAACTTAGCGACGGACAATATAAAACCAATACAAAAGAAATTAAAGATTTTTTGGTTGACCGATTAAGCAAGAATAATATTTCACGTAAAGAGATGTTATTCCTGTTTGAGCAAAATTTTAATATCCGGAATGATAGGACGATGGAAGACAGGATAAATTTAATAAATCAAACTGATATGTATTTACAGATTGAAAAGATACCAATAGGACGTGAAGTTTTTTACTCATTAAAATATAATACGGAATTGTGCGATGTTATTTAATACAACGTTTTTAATAAACCTGTGTAGTATGTATTTTCACTACAAAGGTAGGTTTAACCCCTATAAACATTGGCTTGACCGTTGTAAAACACAAAATACATTTATTGTAATAAAGTATGTAATATACAACCTTTGTAAAATCAATGTATTTTTAAAAATACAAAGGTCAACCCCTATAAACATTGGTTATAATCAACGTTTGTATATGTTAAGAAAATACCACACAGGAAAAGATTTTTAACGCCAATATTGGCATATTTATAATTATAGGAGAAACAACAATGAAAGCAACCGAATTAACAAAAACAACAAATCTGATTAAAGAATCTTATTTGGCAGAATTTTCAAAAATTCCTGAAATGCGAGAGTATAAAGACGATATTCGTTTAGGGAAACAAAGGGAAATAATGCAAGGAATGAGAGAAAGAGCAATCGAAAGGATTGAAAAGAACATTAAAGATATTGAAACCGAAATTTCACAAATTACAGATGCGATTAACGCCGTTAAATATCCCGAACTTTTAAGCCTTACCGGAAAGCAATACGGAGCCACTGAAATACAAACAGCAAAAATATTTCTTTCAAGTAAAAAAACACACGAAAAAATATTAAATGAAATTGCCGATGCAATGGACTTAAAAAGAACCGATTATCTTTCGGCACTGATTGAAGAAATCCTTTCAAATCGTATTGGAACGGAGCAAGATGCAACACTAAAACAAGCGGTACTTGAAAGAATATCCGGTTACAAAAAATATAATGGATTAAATGAACTTGAAACCGAAAGACAGGCATTAAGAAAATGTTTAGAAAATGCACATTTAACACGTTCTTATTTAACAAGTTTACCATTAAACGGAATTAAGAATTTTCAGGATTTTTCAAATACTTTAAATAATATGTGAGGATTTTATGAAAGCGAAAGTAAAGGAAATGTTTGAAATAAAAAGCCTTAGTGATACCCCCGCCCCTATCAAGGTAAATAATGTAAAAACAGCTAAAAGGCTTTTAAGCCGTTTAATATACGATTTGCAAGATAATTCAATAAACGGACAAAAAGCGAAAGACCTTTGTTATTTACTTAGCGTATTTATTCAGGTATTTAATCAAAGTGAACTGGAAGAAAGGATAAATAAATTAGAAAAGGCAAAAAATGAAAAATTATGATAGTTTATTAAAAAGGATTGAAGAACTTGAAAGCAGATTAAACGCCAAACAGATACATATTATTTTTGACGATTACAACGACCCTAAAAAGGCAGTGGAAGAATATGAAGCTAAACATAAAATAAAAATACCTCCCGAAAGTAACCCAATAATAATTTCGTTTGTATGAAGCTTTTTGACTTCGTGAAATA
>JAAYAN010000243.1 GCA_012719345.1 Ignavibacteria bacterium
CAATTAACAATGAAGAACTAAATCAAATATTATCAATTACAGCTAAACAAGATTTGAAAGATATTTTTGTGATTCTTTATAATACCGGAATGAGAATAAACGAGCTGTTAAATTTGTATTGGCAAGACGTTGATTTGAGCAACCGTTTAATAAAGATTAGCAACAAAGCAAACTTTACTACTAAGAACAAAAAAGAACGATTGATTCCCGTTAACAACACAGTGTATAATATCCTGATAAAAAAGCAAAGTGAAAAGATACGGCAAGCAACTGAATATATTTTTAATAAGAACGGATTCAAATACAATTCTGAATATATCAGTAAAGAATTCAAAAAGGCAGTTAGAACCGCCGGATTGAACGAGCGAATTCACCTGCATTCTGTCCGGCACTCGTTTTGTTCTAACTTAGTTAATAAGAACATATCACTGTACACTATAAAAGAACTGGCAGGGCACAGTCAAATATCAATAACACAGCAATACAGCCACCTTGATAACAGTGTATTGCGCGATGCTGTTAACTTGCTGGATTGATTGTTAATTTTCAACTAAAAATGACCCCCACACACCTAAAAACAAGGGGCGGGGATTGTTGCTATAAAGACCGCTCTAAATGCAGAATATTTTTTTAAATTTTAGAATGCATTACTCTTTGTTTTATAGAGACTTAACACGATATCGCAGGAATTTAGCAAAAAAGTGAAAATTATTGTTTTGTAAAGGGTTAAGTTAAAAGGTGACGTCTTATATCGTAAACGGCTAAATATTAAGCGATATAAGCCACTTTTAATTGAAAAGGTATAAAATATCAACTAAGTAATAAAAACGCCGTCACGGTTATATATGAAAGTAATTTTGTAAAGTGTTGATGCTGGAGCAAAACGGAAGGTAAATTAATTAAGCAGATAGTGAATTTAAAGTTATCCACATAAAAAATTATAAAACCATTGATTGACAACGTGCAATTTGTTATATTAAGTATAAAGTTCTTAATTTATTGATAAAACGGAAAGAAGAAAGCTCCTAAAGATACGCCAATATCTTATGGAGCTTAGAAACTTTAGGCTGATAAATTGCCTTACTTTGAAACATCGTCACTTCAATACTAAGGTTTAATTTTTATAATAGCAAGAAAAAAAGTTATATAATATATAACTTTTCTTTTAATATCTATCAAGTGTTTATCCTGCCTGAATCACTTCTTTATTAACCGCCGTTTCTTTATTACTTACTTTTAGCTCCCGGTTAAGGCTAAAATAAATACAGGATAGAATAATGGATATCCAATTTACAGCCCGCAAAACGCCCGACGGCACAACCCTTTTTATCACAAAAGACGGTATTGAAAAAATCTTAGGTGAAATCGTAGGTGATACACTTAGAATTTCAAAATCCCCGCGTGATATTTTTCGGAAGAAACCTTCAATCGCAATAGCACACACCGTTTTATCAAGCCCTAAGTTAGTTTACAGTAATATTGAATTTTATATCGGGGAAAAGGTGTATAAGATAACCCGCCAAAAGTTTTGGCAGAATGCATTCTATTTGCAGTTCAAATTTTATGAAAAGCAAGCTTTTTGCCCGTTAGAGCATTTTTATATTACTGATTGGCAGATGGTGAAGTTATGATACATTATACTAATGGCAAAAAAGACCACAATCTAAAAGCAACAACCTTTGAAGAAATCGCAAAAGCAATACTTGATGAATTATATGGCAAAGTTGAAAAGGACAATCGCAGACAGTTTGTAATCGGTGAATATAAAAACAGCTATTGGAATTTAGAAAATTTCATTCAATCAGAATATATTGTTCTGGATGTTGACCACTGTGGAAATGAAAGAGCAATCGAAATAAGAAACGACTACAGCAAGAAAAAAGATACTTTTTTAACTTCTGTTAGCACTTCAAAAGACGGGGTTAAAATCATCCTGAAATTATCCGAACCAGTGAAAGATTTTGAAACATTAAAAGCAGTCCACAATTTCTATGCAACTGAAATAGAAAAGCAATACAAGGTAAAAGTTGACCGGATGCCTTTTAGCATTGTTTCAAGTTATTTCTTAGCTGACAAAGAAGCGTTTTTTAATCCAAATTGTGTTGCAGTTAAGCCTTACCGATATGAAATAACAAAAGCAGACAAGAAGCTCCAGCAAAAAGAAACAAGTGATGAAATCGACGAAATAGAATTAAACGGAGCAAGCGAAGGCAGTCGGCATACTTCTTTAATTAAGCTTGTTGGAAGGCATATCGGACGTCGTACAGATATACGAACCGCAAAAACTTTATTATTGCTATGGAATGAAAAGAACCGCCCGCCTTTGCCCGAAAAAGAAGTATTAGAAACTATTGAAAGCTCCTATAAAAAATGGTTTGATGAATCCCAAAATAAGCTCCAGCTTATACCGGAAACACCGCAATCATTCGCGGATATTTTGGCAGCTAAATTTAAAGAGCAAATTAAATATAATCACACATCCCGAAAATGGTTTATTTATAATGGCAAACAATGGCAGGAAGATAATAAGAAAGAAATTTATAAATTCATCCGCGATATACTCTTTCAAATCAACGGATATTTAGCAACAGCAGACTTAACCCCCGACGACCTTAAGAAGTATGGTAAAATTGTTAAATGGTACGAGAACCCCGAAACGAAAGACGCTATATTAAAAGAGTGCTCAAGTTTGCCCGAAATATCAACTGAATCAAGAGAATATGATAATCAGGATAACTTATTGAACTTAAGCAACGGCACAATCGAATTCAATGAAACCGGATATAAACTTTTAGGACATAACCCGAAAGACTTGTTGACTAAAATTGCAGATGTTGAATATATCGAAAATGCAACTTGCCCGAATTGGGAAAAATTTCTAAATGTGATATTTAATAATGATAGTGATTTAATCCGGTATGTGCAAAAATCTTTAGGGTATAGCTTGAGCACTTCGACGGATGAGAATTGCTTTTTCTTTATGTATGGCACGGGTAAGAATGGCAAAAGCACCTTTACTGATATAATAGAAAATCTTTTAGGCGACTATTACATTAAAGCAAGCTCCAGCGTAATAATGCAAAAACGAAGCGAAGCGACAAATGATATTGCAGGGTTAAAAGGGAGCCGGTTTGTATCCTGCAGTGAAATTGGTGAAGGCAAAGCTTTGAATGAAGAACAAATTAAAGACCTCACAGGCGGAGATACTGTATCGGCAAGATATTTATATCAAGAAGCTTTTCAATTTAAGCCGAAGTTCAAGCTGTGGATATACGGAAACCATAAACCACGTATTACAGGAACGGACGAAGGAATTCGCAGACGTGTAAAGCTTATACCTTTTGAAAATACAATCCCCGACGAAATAAAAAAACCGAAAGAAATCATTATGGCAGAAATGAAAGCTGAATTTTCGGGTATCTTAAATTGGATATTAGAAGGTTATAAACTTTGGCGGAGCGAAGGTTTACAGAATTGCGCAAAAGTTACACTTGCCACGAATGAATATTTTTCAGAATTCGATACGATTGAAAATTTTCTAACTGATTGTTGCGAAATAACAAGTGAAGGATTTTCGAAAAGTAGCGATTTATATAAATGCTTTTTGTCTTATTGTAATGAATCAGGTGAAAGGTCATTCAGTCAAAAAGACTTTGGTCAAAAGTTAATTTCAAAAGGTTATGAAAAAGAAAAAAAAAGAAACGGCATTTATTATAGAAATATTGAAGTAAAACAAGAATATTATGAACAAAATACAGGTGTTATTCAGATGCTAAATTAAAAAACTGTGAAGGGTGTGAAGGATGTGAAGGGTTTTTCAGGACTTTCTCTTATATAAATTTTTTTTTGCCAAAAGAAAGTTTATGGAAAAAGGTTCACAAGGTTCACAAGGTTCACACAACACAAAATATAAAGTAATAAGTATATAATTAAATTATGTTATTTAACATAAAACAACAAAGGAGAAACAAAAGATGGATTCAAAACAGTTAGCAGAAAAAAGCAAAAAATTGCAAGAGCAGTATCTTGCTGAATTATCAAACGTGCCAAATTTCCCCGAACTCAAGCGCGAGCACGAAATCGGCAAAATGGAGGCATTACAGAAAGAAGTTCAAGCAAAATATATCCGCCTTGTTGATTTACATATCACAGATATTAAACTTGCAATGAATGAGAATCGCAAAGCTTTAATTAAATTGAAATATCCCGAAACTTCGACAGGCACATTATCAAGACAAAATGGTTTACTGTCTATGGTGATGGCAAAGGTTTACTTGGCAGGTAAAAAGAATAAAGAGCAAATTATTCTTGAACTTGAAGATGCAATGGCATTAGAGAACACAGACTACATTTCTTGTCTATTAGATGAAATCTTTTCTAACAAGCAAAGCGACCCAAATCTTAAAGGTGATATTCTTGAGCTTGTTAAGCTTTACGAACCTTATAAAGGATTAAACGAACTCGAGAAAGAGAAACACGCTTTGAAGGCAGCACTTGACGGAGCTAATTATACAAAAGGTTTTTTAACCAATGCACCAACAACTGGCATAAATAACTTTCAAGATTGGCAACAAGCTGTTAATTTATAGGTGACAAAATGAAAGCAAAAGTAAAGCAATTTATTGAACGGCAAAAAGATAATAGCAGTAGTACGGGTATAATTAAGGCAGATACCCCCGCCCCTATCAAATTAACGTCTGTAAAGCACGCTAAAAGGCTTTTATCGAGAATGGTATATCAAATGCAGACCGGTGAAATATCCGGTCAATTTGCTAAGGATTTGGCTTATTTATTAACGGTATATATCCAACTGTTTAATCAGGCAGAAATGCAAGAACGTATTGAAAAATTAGAAAAGGCACAAAATGAAAAATGAATTATTAAAAAGGATTGAAGAACTTGAGCAACGAGTGAACGCAAAACAGATACATATTATCTTTGACGATTACAACGACCCTAAAAAGGCAGTGGAAGAATATGAAGCTAAACATAAAATAAAAATACCTCCCGAAAGTAACCCAATAATAATTTCGTTTGTATGAAGCTTTTTGACTTCGTGAAATA
>JAAYAN010000244.1 GCA_012719345.1 Ignavibacteria bacterium
AACGACCCTAAAAAGGCAGTGGAAGAATATGAAGCTAAACATAAAATAAAAATACCTCCCGAAAGTAACCCAATAATAATTTCGTTTGTATGAAGCTTTTTGACTTCGTGAAATATAAGGCATTAGCTGAAAAGATTTTGTTGAAACAGGAAGATAAAAAAGGTTTTTGCCGGTAATATTTTGATAGTATTTTAATGCTGTTTTAGTTAAATTACTCATTAGAACAGCATTTAATTTATTGATTATCTAAACTCTTTGTTGTTTAGTTTAGAATTACGTTCTTTACAACACTTTTGTATACAAAGTGAAAAAAAGCTTTGAAAACACGCCAAAAACGAAAGAAACCAATTGATTAAGAGTCAATTGCTCTACCAACTGAGCTAAGAGTGCGGTGCAAATATAATGAATTTCGGAAAGAGTAAAAAATATTTTCTTTAATCTTGCTATATTTCATTAACCAAAAAATGAAGTAATATGGATTTACTGAAAATTTTAATAGCGTCTCTTTTAATCTTTCTCTTTTCCTGTACGGAAAAAGAGAAAAAGGAAACATCGAAGGCTGCAATAAGCGTAAAGGACGATTTGGGCATTGTAATTAATTTCGAAAAAATCCCTGAAAAAGCCGTAAGTCTTGCACCAAGTTTAACCGAAATAATTTTTGATTTGGAAGAGGAAAACCGGCTTGCCGGAAACACATTATACTGCGATTATCCCGAAAAAGCGAAAAAAATAAAAAAGGTAGGCGATTTGCTGAATGCTGATTTTGAAGCAATATTGCAAATAAATCCGGATATAATTTTTGTAACAATTGAAGGAAACAGCAAAGACAATTACGATAAACTGATTAAGCTCGGTTTTAAAGTCTTTGTTTCAAATCCCCGAAATTTTGAAGGGATAAAAAAAAGCTATACGGATATTGCCGAAATATTCGGCAAAAAAGATTTTGCGTTGCGAAAAATAAAAATTTGGAATGGTGTTATTGATTCAATTAAAAAAGGTAATTCAGAAAAGACAAAGAAAAATGCGTTGTTTTTGATAAGTCTGAAACCTTTATTTGCAGCCGGCAACAACACATTTATAAACGAAATGCTGAATATTTGCAACCTTAATAACCTTGCTGAAAAAACTCTTCAAAATTATCCGGTTTTAAATATCGAATCGGTGCTTACAGGAAACCCGGATGTTATTTTATTGCCCGATTACGATTATAATAAGGAAGCAATTTCAAAAATTTATCCTCAGTTAGCAGGCGTAAATGCTGTTAAAACTAAAAGCATTTTCCTGCTGGATCAGAATTTATTTTCACGTCCCGGACCCCGGTTTTATCTTGCTGTAAAAGAAATGAACCGGATTATTTCGGACTTGAAATAATTATGATTTTTATCGGATATTCAGATAAAGGTATTTAATTCCTCACTTATCCCATCGATAATACTCAAGCTAAAAACGATAAGTAAATGAAAATAAAAAACATAACAATCGTATTTTTTTCTTTTTTAGGAATTTCGCTGGTAATATTGGGTTACTTGCTTACTGAGTTATTAGGAAATTATAAGCAGATTATTTTGGAGCAGGAAAATAAAAACAAGGCAGAATTAATCGCCGTAGAGCTTAAGCAAAGTTCTGATGAACTTACTTCTTCCTGCAGGAATTTTATAGCAACAGGCGACAGCATTTGGGAAGAAAAATATTGGACTGTTATAAACGTTAGGGAAGGCAAAACAGAAAATGAAAGCGGAAAGAAAATCAGTTTTATAAACCGGATAAAAGAATTAAATCTTCCTGCAAACGAATTTTCGATGCTGAAGTGCGCTCTTGATAATTCCAATAAGCTTGCTGTTACGGAAATTAAAGCTATGAATGCGGCAAAAACCCAAATAGATAAAAGTATTTCGGGAAAATTAGTTTTTGATGAAAAATACAACAAACTGAAAGAACAGATAATATCATCCATTTTAGGTTTTACCAATCAGC
>JAAYAN010000301.1 GCA_012719345.1 Ignavibacteria bacterium
CTGCACCAACTATGATGATGCCAACGGTTACTAGACCAAAGGCTACCCAAATGTTGGTTTGAACACTTGCCCATGTTTTGTTTGCGTCTTCAGACCATGTTGAGTCTGGGGTTTGACTGTTAATGAGACTGTTAACTACTATGATGCCGACTAGCAGCATGACCATCATTGAGATGAGGACAACTACGACTCCGCCAGCGCCTTTCTTGTTAGCTAATATGTTTTTCAAGTTTTTCACCTCGCTAACCGTCACAATTTTTTGTTAAATGTTATAACAAGAGGTAAAAGATTTAAACAAGATATGACTAATTGGTCATACATGAAGCGAGTTGCCACATGCCTAAATGAGTCACAATACAAAGTTTTCAGTAAAAAAGCTCAAGACTTAGGCATTTCAGAATACGAATTAGCTAAACATTCCTTGCTGCAAACTATTGGGCAACCGACTGAAGCAATGAAGATACGGTTAACAATAATTAAGGCGTTGAAAGAAGCTTACCAAATACTAGACCAAGCACCTTAAACACCTTAACCGGGAAGAGAGACTAAGATTTTTCTCATTTTTGTAAGCGTTAATCGGTGAATATTCTGCCGCTGATAAACTCAATCAGAAACAACGCAATCAACACTGCATAAACAGCCCTCAAAGCGTTAATCACAACCAAAAACGCCACATGCCCCTCAACCGTAGTAATAAAACTGTTATCAATATACGTTAGCAAAGCTGGAAAACCATCCACCAAATACTTTATGTTCTGCCACAGAAAATTGAAGCCAGCAAAAATGTCTCCAATCATAGGTATACCGCTAAAAGGCGAACCCTGCCAGCCAGTAGCAATCTCTGTACTGTTAAAATGCTCCTCATATTCAGTAGCGTTTACACCGTCATAGGCTGCTCGCACATGGTTTGTGCCTGGCAAGTTAAGAGTTATAGCCACGCCAATAGCTAAGTTTAGGCACAGTATAAACAAAAGTATCTCCCATTGAACTCTCAATACACTGCACCTCTCCGCTTATTATAAACTAAAGCCATCAAAATCGCTAGAGCTAAAGCTGCAACTAAGAAGCCTGCTGGAATAGGAATCCAGCCAATCCAAGTTAGTAACGCAGCTACAATCACAGTTAACACGGCTCCCACTTCAGCGTTTAACGCGCTAAAACACGCAGCCACAAACAGAATCAGAATCGCTGGAAACAAGTATGTCATGTCAACAGTCCATGTGCCTAAGAAGCTGAAGTCAAAAATTGCGGGTCCCTCGCCTGCCTCGTTAGTGAAGTATTGGCTCCAAGTAAAATCTCCATACTCTTCATGCACTACTGAAACGTCAAGTTGGTAGCTTGTAGCGTTAACCGCGCTTGTCCAATTCAGGTTTACATAGTCAGCCGTGAACGTTTGGTTATAAGCTACTGTGCCAAGGCTGTCAGTGAAAACCACGTTAACGCTTGTCGTAGCGTTAAGCGAGTCTGCATAGTAAAAGCTAATGCTGCTACTGGAGAAATCGCGTAGCCCATACAAAACCACGTTCTTAAACATCAACAATGTTTCTTTCGGAAAGTCAACGCCTCTAAGAATTAACTGTACACCAGTGGTTGCGGTTGCAAGCATGTCACCGTAAACAAAACTGTACTCGTCATTGCCGATTACTAACTGGTATTTCTCGCCTAAAATCAGGTTTGCGCCTATGCTGTTTTGCTCGTCAACTTTGCGTTTTTCAACCGTGTACAAAGTGCCATTCACAGACGCTTTAATTGTGACGTAAGGGTAAGTTTGCAGTACGCCAGTGTAGTCTAGAAAGTTTATAACGTAACTTGTGGGGTCAGTGGCTTTGAACACGTACAGGTCAGTGATTATTTCGCTGGGGTCAATCCAGTACTGCCGTGTAGTGCCATCGTCAAATAGGAACTCAAAGTATTGCACTGAATAGTCAGGTGGGTAAACCCAGCCGCCGTTTAAAATAAAACTGTAATCTGGTATATCTGTGTCGTCTGCGTAGTGCGCGGTTACTGTTACGTTTTCGTCAAGTTGTTCGCCTGTGGTTTCGTTGAATGGACCGTAAAAGGTGAATACTCCTGATAGTTCTGTGTAGTGGGCTTCAAGTGTTGTTGGCGCGGTGATGTTTAGGGTTACTGACTCGGTTTCGTAGCTGTCGGTGTCGTTAACTAGCCAGTGGTCAAACGTGTAGGCTTTTACATTATAGACTTTGCTAGATTCAGCTGTGAACGTGTAATTGCCTAAACCCATATCTAATGTGTCTGGTGTAGAATAGTCTGTGCCATTAACGGTTACATCTGCGTTTATTTCTGGGCTAGACGATAGATTAATATTTGGTGCTCTATAAGTGGCGTAAATAGAAAACTGCCAATTTGTTACTGTGGCATCTGTAGGGTCAGTAGGTGACGAATATGAATTACTGGAATCATACAAACCTGTATCATAGACATAGTTATAATAAAAACGTAAGTAGCCAGTCGGAATTAAACCTAAATAGTAGATTGTGTTTGCTTCAATTTTAGGTAAAACATCGAAAGTGCTAACGTGCCAGGCTGCAGTGGTATCCACAGTTAAAGTATTACTGACTGCAATAATAGTTCTGCTTTCTGAAACCAAAACAGCTTTCACATTAACAGTTCCAGCATCAGCATGTCCATACCAAGTTATGTTTTCAATTACTGCCCCTTCTGCGTCTGCTCCACTAGTAGCTTTTAAACCGCAAAAGCGGTCAGCTGAAACCGCTTGTGCGCCATAAGTGCCTATGGTTTCAACCCCGAAATTGCTGGGCAAAGCAGACACATCATTATCGAGTATTATTAGGCTGGTTAAGAAACTTAGCAGTAACACAGCAAGAAACACGTAGCCAAAGCCACGTCTAAACCGTTTACCCGTAAACGACACTTGCAGCTCCCTCCGCGTCACTGTTAGCTACAGCCCACAAAACCACAAGAAAATCCAGCACTGGACCCCACGCGATATTCACGTACTCAAGCAGTTTTAGCAGGCTAAACGATTTGCCGCTGGTGCCAATAATTTCCATGTTGCCACTGGCTATCTGGTTAAACACGGTGTTGCTGATGTACCAGCCTACAGTGATTACGCATAGCAGTACAAGCGCTGTTACCCAAACAGTTAAAATCCGCATTCAACCAACTCCTCTTCGCTGCGTGTAAATCCAAGCCCAATAAGCCAAACCCACAATGATAACGCCAATAATATAAGTCCACAAGTTAGTCACCACAGACGCTGCCATGTAGAAAGTGTTAAAGTGTTCAGTGGTTGCCCAAGTAGACACGCCAAGCAACGGGTTCACGCCTTCCTGTACGCTTTGAATCATAGTCATGAACATTAACGCAAAAAAGATTAGGGCAAACAAGCTAAAAATCAGAACTAGGTAAACGTATATGCCGCCTTGCCTGTTCTGTTTTAGCTTGGTTAACGTTTTCTTTTTCGCCTCTGTTTAGACAAGTTATAATTAATTCGAGGCTGTTTAACCTTTTTGATATTAGTTCTAACAGGAACAAGTGATAAATCCATACGACCAAACTTAGGCACAGTTTTAGGCATTTTAACAACAGCAACCTTTGGCATTTTTCCTACGGAAAAGCCAAAACCGCCAACAGACTTTGTCCCACCAATTTTGACAGTACCACCTCCAATTCTAAAAGAGTTTCGCAAAGCCTTATCGTTTAAACCAATACCAGACGAACTCCGCTTACCCTTGCGTTTACCGCCTCCAAAACTTGAGAAATCTTTTAACATTTGTTTAGGTGTCTTTATTGGGTTCTTGTACTTGAACCACCTGCCAGTTAAAGCGTCACCGCCACCCCTACCACCGCTACCGCCGCCTAAACTAAAACTTGGAAACTGTGGAATCTTAGGAATAGTAGGCCCTGGTGTATCTTGAGGTGTTGGAATAGGCTGCCACTGGTCAGTGACATGTATAGGAATAATCTCTGGATCATGTTTAGGGGCAACATCAGGAATCACAAAAGGAACAATAACTGGAACAAACTCAGACTTAGGAATAATCTCTGGATCATGTTTAGGGGCAACATCAGGAATCACAAA
>JAAYAN010000245.1 GCA_012719345.1 Ignavibacteria bacterium
AAAACAAAGACCGCTATATATTAAAAATAGCTCTGGCAAAACAAAGAAGAAAATGGTTCAAAGGTTTATGGGATACTGCCAATAACTGTTCTCTACCCTTCTTTGCCCCTATTGCTTAATCTGGGATAAATGAAGATAATTTTATAGTCATTTCCTGAGCTTTTTCGGGATTTGTTGTTGTTAGCGAACTGATTGAATTAAGACTGTTAAATATAAAATGCGGATTAATCTGATATTTCAAAGACCTCAGTTCGGCTTCCTTAACAAGAGCTTTTAATTCTGCTTCTTTTAATGTTTTTTCGCGGAAATTTGTGTAATAAATTATCAAGTAATTAATTACGGTTATTACAAGATAGAAAGCCAATCCTTCTGCAAACCGATAAATCAAGGAATCTTTAAGGTACAGCATATACTTTTCATTATTTTCAAGGAACAGACTTAAAATGCTGTATCCGGTAAAAATCCAAATGCCCGATGTAACAAGAGCAGATACAATATGATTTGTTATAACTTTTACCGGCTCATAATTTTCGAATGTGATAAAACGGGCCGGATACCATAAACTTAATCCGATTCCCAAATACAAAAGATTGAAAACAATACTGTCCGTAACCGACTCGGACAAACCGGCATTGAATAAAAAATACTGAACAGCAGAATGAGCCGCAATAATTATTAACCATATAAAAAGGTAACTTATAAGTATTTTTCTATTTTTTAAGAACGGATTATACATTTAATCTTCCTGTCAATAACTTTTTAGCTCGCCACCGCCGAAAATTACAATTCCTTTTATATATAAAATTCTGTCATCCGGCTGAACCATATTTGCATATTTTTTTCTGTCATCCGAAAAACCTCCGAAAATTGGCAGAACATCAACTACAACTTTCCAATCGGGAGGAATTATAAGCGTTGAGCCGCCGAATACTGCAAGAATATCAAGATAATTATCTCCGGGAGCCAGCTTGCATTGAGTTAGATCTATTTCCGAACCGCCGAATATTGATGTAATTTTCCCGCCGGTAAAAGCATCGGAAATCACCACTTTTGTTCCTCCGCCAAAAATCGATGCATCGTCAATTTTGTTTTTATCAACTTTTTCGGGATTACTGTTAAAATGGAAGAAAGATTTATCATCATCATCCTTTGGAGGCTTATTTCTTAAAATTATTGAAATTCCTAACAGAATAAGAAGAAGCGGCCAAAAGTCAGGGAAATATCCCCATAAGCCTATGCCTATTAAAACTAAACCGGGAGTTTTGTGGGATTTTGCTACAAGAATAACTGTTCCGGCTGCAATAAGAATATTTTTCCAGTTGATAATATCGCCCAAAATATCAATGCCGAAATTGTAATAGTTATCCAGCAAAAATAAAATACCAAGGAATATAAAAAACAGTCCTACAAGCATTCGCGGATGAAGTTTTTGTGAGTTCATTGTTTACCTCAAAGATTTAATTATAATTTCTGATGTAAACATAACTGCTTATTTTAATTTATTAAAAACATTATCGGCGAACAGTGGGATTTTATCGGTGAAAATACTTATGGGAAAGGTTATTAAAAAAATTATTGCTAATTTGAACTAATATAAATATTTTATAACTATTAAAATGGCGCAGGTTATGAGAATTTATTTATCAACACTTATTATTCTTCAATTTTTATTCACTTTTTCTTTTGCACAAATTGATACCACGGACTGGTATCCGCTGCAAATTGGGAATAAGTGGCTTTATATGGTTCAATATCCCTTTCAAAAAACTTTTAAAATTGAAGTAATCAGAGATACAATAATGCCCAACAATCTGAATTATTTTATTCTAAATGATAACGGTTATTATAGATATCAAAGAAGTGTTGATAATAATTATGTATATGAATATAATAAATCTGATTCTACGGAATTTAAACTCTTTGATTTTATTTCTTCTGACAGAACAATATGGAATTTGCCAAAAAGCGAAATGTTTGGTATTCGTAATACAATTAAAGAATACGATGAAGATTCATCGCAATATTCTATATATAAAATATTTGAGTGGGTCTGGATTGATTCTTCACAAATACCGATTGATACTATATGGGGTTCTGATTTAGATTATCAAAAAATTGATATTACAAAAGGTTTAGGTATTACTAGTTTTGGAGATGGGTTTATCGAAATGCAGTTATATGAAGCCATTATTAATGGGAAAGTATTTGGGAAAGTTCCCTCTTCAAAATTAAAAATTGAGCCAGATACTCTTCATTTCCTTTATCCTGAAATACCAAATGAGGGCTCAGTAATTAAAAATATTGGAAATACCAGATTTTTTTTGGATTCAGTAAAAATAACTTCGACCGGTTATTGGTCAGATTTCCCTGACTCTTCAGTATTATTAAATCCTTCTGATTCAATAACATTACATGTTCATTTCCCGCTTCCAGCTTACTTAATTAAAGGTGAAGGACCTATTGTTGATACATTATCATTATTTTACAATTGCGAGGATACAATTTATGTAAGTCAGATTATATTAATTTTAAAACCGGAAGTAGTTTCTGTTGCAGGAAATAATGAATTGCCTGCAAACTTTTCTCTCTCTCAAAACTACCCGAACCCGTTTAATCCGGCAACAACACTAAAATATTCAATCCCTGTTACTATGTCACCAGTCACTGTCTCACTAAAAGTTTTCAACCTTCTCGGGCAGGAAGTTGCAACACTTGTAAATAAAGAACAGCCTGCCGGAAATTACGAAGTGAAGTTTGATGCAAGCAATTTAGCAAGCGGCATTTATTTGTATCAGCTAAAAGCTGGAAGTTTTACCCAAACTAAGAAAATGGTGTATTTAAGATAAGATATTTTATTCCGATAATAGAACAAAAATATATTTAAAACATAATACGAAGGGAATATGGATGCAGGAATAAACAAACTTCCAATCGGTTATTGGGTAAAAAAGACGGATGAACTTCTCACAAGGACTTTCGAAAATGCCCATAAAGAAAACAAGCTGAATAAAAACGGGTGGCAGATTTTAAATACAATAATCGTTAATAAAGAAATTTTACCCGAGCAGCTCGAAAGTATGATGATCCCTTTAATGAACGAATTCGATTTTAACGATTTGGTAAATGAACTTTCCGAGCGAAATCTTATTTCGTTAAACGGGTGTTATAAACCGACTGAAGAAGGCATTGCTTTCCATAGAAAGATTCTAAATAAACAAACAACTATCCGCAATGCCGTAATGAAAGATATTTCGCAGGAAGAATACGAAATTACTGTTTCAACCCTGCAGAGAATTATTAAAAACCTTGGACGAGTTTAGAATAAAAAAAAAAAGGATTTGCGAGCAAATCCTTCAATCATTCTTAATAATTAACCTTTAATTCTTAATTGCCTCTGTTGTCCTGCCAGGGCTCGAACCTGGACTCTTCTGATCCAGAGTCAGACGTGTTGCCAATTACACCACAGGACAATTTTTAAGAATGGAAATATATGTTCTGACTGGTTAAAAGTCAACTGCCTAATGTTTATAGGGGCTTGAACAATTCTCAACATTCTTTTCTTTTTATATACTATTTATCTTAATTAACTAAATTTAGTGTTTTTTTTCAACCCTTAATTCTATTGGGTTTTAAGCGTTTTAGGCAACACTTTTGGAAACACTTAAGACAATGTATCTTTTTTGGTTGTCAAGTTTTCAAAGTAACTGTAAAACCTAATCAAAACAGCTAAAAAATTAGGTTATAAATCAATAAATTTGAGCTGTTTATGCAAGAAAATTACAAAAAACAGCTCTTAAATCCTATAAAAAAAGAGTCAGACGTGCAAATATTTTGCTAAATTCTTAATTATAAGAATCTTTTTATCGTCCGTTTTTAACAGAATCTTATCTGCTAATGCCTTATATTTCACGAAGTCAAAAAGCTTCATACAAACGAAATTATTATTGGGTTACTTTCGGGAGGTATTTTTATTTTATGTTTAGCTTCATATTCTTCCACTGCCTTTTTAGGGTCGTT
>JAAYAN010000246.1 GCA_012719345.1 Ignavibacteria bacterium
AAAAAATGCTTATAAGTTACTCGGTAAACTGTAAAACCATTCTCCGCAAAACCGGTAATAAAGCACTTCTGCATCTTCGCACATATATAATTTTAAAATATTTTTCGTTCAAGTTATGGAACATAACCGATAAATTAGCAAACTTTATAATCCCCAAACAAGCGCATATAATAGCCGAATATAATAAATTGTAACATTTTAAACGGAGAAAATATTATGTCCAAAAAAACGAGAAAGAAAAAAGATGAGCCTAAACCCTTTGATAAAAAAGTATCAAAAACGAAATCCGAAAAGAACAAAGAGTTCACAAAAAAGGTTTACGAAAAAGAACTTGATAAGCTTCAGCTTGAATTGGCAAAACTTCAAGGTTGGATAAAAGAAAACGGATTAAAAGCAGTAGTGATTTTTGAAGGAAGAGATGCAGCCGGAAAAGGCGGAGTAATTAAACGAATTACCGAGAAACTAAATCCTCGTGTTTGCCGTGTAGTTGCTTTGGGAACACCCACAGATAAAGAAAAAACCCAGTGGTATTTTCAAAGATATGTTTCACAGCTCCCGGCTGCCGGGGAAATGGTTTTATTCGACAGAAGCTGGTATAACAGAGCCGGTGTTGAACATGTAATGGGTTTTTGTACTGAAGAAGAATATAACGAATTCCTTCGTTCGTGCCCTGAATTTGAAAGAATGCTGATACGTTCGGGAATAATTCTTATAAAGTATTGGTTTTCTGTAAGCGATGAAGAACAGGAAAAAAGATTTCAAGACAGAATTAAAGACCCTACAAAACGTTGGAAATTAAGCCCGATGGATCTTGAAGCACGTTCCCGATGGTTCGATTATTCAAAAGCAAAAGATGAAATGTTTAAATATACAGATATTAAGCAGGCTCCTTGGTATGTTGTTAATGCAGATAATAAAATGAAAGCACGACTTAACTGTATTCATCATTTGTTAAGCTTAATACCATACAAAGATGTTACACCAGAAAAGATTATTCTCCCAGAAAGGCAAGAAGAAGATGAAGGTTATGTACGTCCCCCGATCACCGATCAGACTTTTATACCCGAAATCTATTGATGAAAAACCCGATTATACTTTTTAATCGGGTTTAATTTTATGCCGGTTCAACTTTTTATCAGATTTGTTTCATTCCTTTCTCAAGACCATGACCTTCCGGACTAGTTTCTACTTTCCTAAGTTTATAAGAAAAAAAGAATCCTAAAAATCCTAAAACAGAAAAAATCCACAAACCCATATTATATCCCAAAGGATTTTCGGCGCCGGCAGAATTTAAATCGTTAGACAACCCGATTATCCAATTAAAAAGCATAACTCCAACTTGCTGGATAAGCGTCATTAAAGCATAAGCAGAACCAAGTCTTTTTTCTTCAACAATATATGCAACGGAAGGCCACATAACAGCAGGGATAAGCGAAAATGAAAGTCCCATAATTGCAATAATTACAAACAGACTAAGCCCCGTGTATCCCATCAGTAAATAAACCGGAAGAAGCAAAACAGACCCTATCATCATCAGTAAAGCTCTTTTCCCGATAAAATCGACAAGCAAACCTATTACCGGAGTTGCAATCATTGCCGAAAGAGGCAGAATTGAATTTAATCCGCCGGCGGCTTCGCGAGTAAGATTGTGCGCCTCCATAAAATATTTTATTGCAAAAGTACGGAAAGGAAATACTGCTGAATAAAAAGTTACGCAAAGCAATGTAATATACCAGAAAGATTTGCTGAACGAAAACAAGTCCTTAATTTTTAATTTATCAGTTTCCCCTGCTTCGCTTAAAACGTATTTTTTCTCGCCGGATGATTCTAAAATAAAATAGACGAGCACACCGACAAGTGACAGTAATCCGATAAAAGCGGCAAAAAACAAAGGTCCTTGCCATCCGCCTTCGTATAATCCCGAAATAAAAGTAGGTGAATTATCAGCCGATACTGAACCGCTTCTTGCAATAAGCAAGTTTATACCCATAGCAAAACTCAGCTCCTTGCCTTTGAACCATTTAGCAATTGCTGCTGTAATTGCAACAATTAAAGGTTCACTTCCAATCCCGAGTAAAAATCTTCCAGCAAGCATGTAATTATAATCAGATGAAGCAGCCGTAATAAAACCTGCAATCGCGCAGATACTTCCAAAAAGCACAGATGATTTTTTAGTGCCCCATTTATCAATAATTATTCCTCCAATTAGCAAAACCAATATTGCCGAAAAGCTGTAAATTGAATTAAGCCATCCAATATCTTCGTCGCTGAATTTCAAATCATTTTTCAGCAAATCGGCTACCGGTGCAATAGAATCGTAAACATAATAATTGCCGAACATTGCCAAGCTTATAAAGAACAATACTGTCCATCTGAAAAACAACGACGGTTTCTTTTTTTCTTCTGTTTCGTTCATTTTTATTCCGATATAATCTTTAATATTTTCAGATTTAATTTTTCTCTTTGGTAATTGCAAACTTGTAAAGAATTAAAGCAAGCACCAAGAACATAAACACTCCTAATATATCTCCGGCTGTTCCAAGACTTTCACCAATTCCTGTATTTATATATGACAAAAATGACTTTCCGTTATAATTACTCCCTACCAGAATTGCTATTAAAATACCGGTCAGCGAACCGCCGGCAATTAATCCCGAACTGAATAAAGCACCGGGACCTATTTCGCTTTCTTCTTCGTTTGTTTTTTTAATTTTATCTACAATTAGTTTTACAAGTCCGCCAGCAAAAATCGGTGATGTTGTGGAAAGAGGAAGATATGCACCGACCGCAAAAGGCAGCGACCTGACTCCGCATAATTCCATCACGGCTGCTAATCCCATTCCTATTATTACAAGTCCCCAAGGGAGATTCTGACTTAGCAATCCCTTTATAACCGTTGCCATTAAAGTAGCCTGCGGTGCAGGAAGCGGAGTGGGATGTTCAGCTGTAACAGGACCTATTCCCAAAGCATTATTTAAAAGAAGAAGAGTAAACCCGATTACAACAACAGATGCAAGCACACCGATTATCAGACCTATTTGCTGTTTTACAGGCGTGGCTCCTACAATATAACCTGTTTTTAAATCCTGAGATGTTGCTCCGGCATTTGCGGAAGCAATACAAACAATTGAGCCTACAACAAGAGCAATCGGCTGATAAATTTCGCCTGTCCAGCCGACAGCAACAAAAATAAGCGATGTTGCCATTAATGTTGCAATTGTCATTCCCGAAATAGGGTTTGATGACGATCCGATTAAACCGACAATACGCGAAGAAACTGTTACGAAGAAAAATCCGAAGATTACAATCATAACAGCAGATAAGAAGTTTGTAGGAATTGTGGGTATTATCGCCATAAAAACCACAAGGACAACACTTCCTATTAAAACAAATACTAAAGGAATGTCTTTTTCAGTTCTTATTTTTTCAATTTTATTTTCGCCGCGATTTTCCTTCAGGTCTTTAAATGAATCTTTAAACGCATTTATAATTGTCGGAAAAGAACGGATAAGCGTTACTATACCGCCGAAAGTTACGGCACCTGCACCGATATATCTAATGTAATTGCTCCATATTTCACCTGCGCTCATTTCCGAAATAAGTTTTGTTCCGGGAGAAAATACTGTTGTAAGCCCGTCGCCAAGCAACGTTATTAAAGGGATTAAAACCAGCCACGATAAAACACCTCCGGCAACCATAATACCGGATATTTTAAACCCGATAATATACCCAACTCCCAAAAGCTCAGGGGTTATTTCACCATTCAATGTTCCATTCGGTAAAGCTGATTTCCTTCCGAAAATATATTGAGGAACGTCTTTCCATAAACCGATTATCGACATTAAAAGCTTGTATAAAAAAGCAATACCTAAACCAAGATAAACTTTTTGTGCAAGCTTTCCGCCTTTTTCACCTGCAACAAGCACATCCGCACAGGCAGTGCCTTCAGGAAATGGTAATTTTCCGTGTTCCTTTACAATAAGCGAGCGTCTCAGCGGAATCATAAATAAAATACCTAAAACTCCGCCTGAAAGAGCTAATACAAATATTTGGAAATAATGGAAATAATCTGTTCCTCCCGGCAGAAACAGTAATGCTGGAATAGTAAATACTACTCCCGCAGCAACCGATTCACCCGCGGATCCGATTGTCTGAACAATATTATTTTCGAGAATTGTTGCATTCCCGATCTTTTTAAATACCGAAATTGCGAGTACGGCTATCGGAATTGATGCGCTTACTGTAAGTCCTACTTTCAATCCCAGATATACAGTTGCTGCACCGAATATTATACCGAATACTGCACCTAGTATAATTGCTTTTACGGTAAATTCAGGAATAAAATCGGAGGGTTTGATGTAAGGATTAAATGATGTTTTAGAATCTTCGGACATTATGGAAACCTCATTTATTTAATTAGATAATTTAACCCGTGAATATTTCAATTAAAAGTAATAAAAGCAAGCAAAAGAATTGTTTTGGAAATAATTCTATAAAATCTCATACCTCTATACTAAATTATTTATAAGACACTCATCTGCCAAGGCAACACCGCCGTAAATTGCCGCATCATCGCCCAGTTCTGTGGTTAATAGTTTAACATCTTTCCCAGGTTCTTTAAGCACAGCCTCGCGAAACGCTTCTTCAATTTCGGGCATCATAAATTTGCTCATCGCTTCAATAACCCCGCCTCCGAGTACAATTGTATCAAAATTCATCAAAGTGGTAATACTCCCCAAAACCGTTCCTATAATTGTTGCAGCTTTATCAACGTATTTCAAAGCAATTTTATCTTTCTTTTTAATTGCCTGTAGCAAGGATTTGCTTTTTATTTTCTTGTTATGTTTTACAATGGAAGAAAGAACGCTTTTTTTCCCGTCTTTTATATCGGAAGTAATCGCATTTACAATTGCTGTTCTGCTGGCAATATTTTCGAATGTTGACTTTGTTTTTACTCCGCTGAAATTTCCTTTAAAATCGACTAAAATATGTCCTATTTCACCGGCATAAAAACTTGAGCCGCGGTATAATTTCCCATCAATTATAATTCCCGAGCCGATTCCTGTACCTATAAATACAACAAGCATATTATTTACTTTATCTTTAAATTCAAATTTTTTAATTCCCAAAGCAGCAAGATTAACATCGTTTTCGATAAATACAGGTATTTTTATATATTTCTGAAGCTCTTCTTTAATATTAAAATTTCTTATTCCAAGGTTTGGCGCGCTGGCTATTATTCCTTCCGGAGTTACAGTTCCTGGCACTCCCATACAAATCGCGCGAATTTCACTTTCTTTTATTCCCGTAATTTTTATAATTTCTTCTATTGTGCCTGCAATATCTTTAACTATTTTTTCTGCGTCTCCGGTCTGTTTTGTTTCAATTTTTATCCTGTTCAAAATATTCAGCTTTCTATCTATTGCAGCGGTAAGTATATTTGTACCTCCGAAATCGACAGATATTGTGTATTCTTTCATATTTTTTCCGTTAAATTTGATTTTACTTTATTTAAAATATAAAATCTGCGGTTCTATCTCTAATTTAAATTCTAAATATTATTTTTTAATTTTAATTCCCAGCGGAAATTATGAAAAAGTTACCCCCATTAAAAAAATACGGACAGAATTTTCTGACCGACAAAAATGTGATAAATAAAATTATCGAGAGCTTTTCAATAAATCCCGATGACTTAATTGTTGAAATAGGTCCGGGACGCGGTGCGCTTACAGAAATTCTGGTTGAAAGATGCAAAAACTTTTATGCTGTTGAAATTGACAAAGGAGCATCAAATCTATTAAAAGAAAGATTTCCGGAATTAAATATTATTCATAAAGATTTCTTAAAATTTGATCTTTCAGGAATTGCAGAAAACCTAAAACTTAGGGTAATTGGCAATATTCCTTACAATATTACAAAACCGATTATTTTAAAACTTATTAAAAATAGAAATATAATAAACGACTCAATGCTTATGGTGCAGCTGGAATTTGCCGAAAAAATCACAGCCCTTAAAAATCATCCCGATTATGGAATTATGTCGGTATTGATGCGCCATTTTACAAGGACGGAAATATGTTTTAAAGTTACGCCAAATGTTTTTTTTCCGAAACCAAAAGTTCATTCAGCCGTAATTAAAATCAATTTCAAATCCGGTGAAGAAACAGCTCATTTCCCTGACGACAAAATATTCACTCAAATTGTTAACGCAGCTTTTTCCGGAAGAAGAAAAACCTTAAAAAATTCGCTGCATAATGGTATATTTGCAGACTGCAATTTTGATGCTTGCGGCATTGATCTTTCGGAACGAGCCGAACAGCTTGAAATTGAAGATTTTATCAAATTAGCAAATTGCGCAACACAGCAGTTAAAATCTAAATAACCATCTATGAACAGATTAAAAAACTTTTTTTTCAGATTAAACACACCCGATTTAATTGTAATTTTATTTTATCTGATTCTCACAATATTAAACCTCATTTTTTTTCAAAGAATTGTTTTTTGGAAAATTCTTGTATCCGCAAATCTTCTAATTATTACATTTGTCTTTTTAATCTCGGAAATTGATAACGGCAAGAATAAAATAATAAAAACTGTTCACAACTGGTATGCCGTTCCTCTTATATTCGGAACATTCAAAGAACTTTACTATATGGTTTATCCTATCCACGGAAGAGATTACGATGAACTTTTAATTGCTGCCGACCGATTTATTTTCGGAACGGATCCAACACATGTGCTTTATTCAATTTCAAATCCTTATCTAACGGAATTTCTTCAAATTGTTTACAGCTCATTTTATTTTCTGCCTATTATTTTAGGTATCGATCTTCTTTTGAATAACCGCCACAGAGCTTTCGAGTTTTCAGTTTTTGCAGTTATTTACGGATTTTTCCTTTCGTACATCGGATATTTATTTCTTCCGGCAATTGGACCCCGGTTTACACTGCACAATTTTGAAGCAACAAATCTTGAACTGCCCGGATTGTTTTTAACAAATTTTCTCAGAGAAACAATTAACGCAGGCGAGTCAATACCTTCCGGTACAATTAATCCCGCTTCAGTTGTCCAGCGCGATGTATTCCCGAGCGGACATACGCAAATGACATTGATTGTAATGTATTTATCAGTAAAACTTAAGACTAAAAGCCGTTACTTTTTTTTAATAACAGGAACACTTTTAATTTTTGCCACTGTTTATTTAAGATATCATTATTTTGTTGATCTTATTGGCGGAACTTTTTTTATGATTCTTACTATGTGGAGTGGAAATATTATCTATAAAAAATGGAAGCGCATAAAATCATCTTATAACAGATAATAATTAAACGGATTATTTTAAATTAATTTACAGCTAATAATGACAGAAAAAAGACAGCAGGTTAAAAGAATATTCGACTCGATTTCCGGAAGTTACGATTTTTTAAATCACTTTTTAAGCGCTGGGATTGATTATTACTGGAGGTATAAAGCTCTTAAAATGACGGGGATAAATAAATATTCATCGGTTTTGGATATTGCATCCGGCACGGGAGATTTTGCAATTGCAGCCTGTAAATACAAACCTGAAAATATTTTCGGTGCAGATCTTTCTGCCAATATGCTTAAAGTATTTAATTCAAAAGCAAAATGGAGCATCGGAAAAACAGTTCAAATGGCTTGCGAATTCCTACCTTTTAAAAACAATTCTTTTACAAATGTAACTGTTGCTTTCGGAGTAAGAAATTTTTACGATTTAAAAACATCTTTCTCCAACATTTACAGAATTATTCTGCCAGGCGGTAAGTTTACAATACTTGAATTCAAACTTCCGGAAAATGTTTTTATACGCTGGGTTTATTTGTTTTATTTCCAAAATATTCTTCCTTTACTTGGAAGAATGGTTTCAAAAAATAAAGAAGCTTATACATACCTGCCCGATTCTGTTAAAAAATTTTATGAAGAGATTAATCTTCCGGAACTACTAAAAACTTCAGGATTCAAATCTATTGTTTGTAAATCTTTAACATTCGGTATCGTTCAGGTAATAATTGCAAGTAAGTAAAAAAATATCCCTCTTATTAAATTTTCTTTTTGACTTTCCATTTTCAACAGCTTAATTTTAATAATTATTTTATGCTGAATATTAATTTCAATTTTATTTATCGTGGATTTTAAATGAAGTTCAAATTATTGTTTTTTTTATTATTACCAGTTTTTCTAAACAGACAAGATTGCGGATATTGTTCACGTACCGTTTCGACTGAGAAAGTTTCAAAATTGTTCATACTATCCTGTTTTAATATTATTTCATTAAATAAGCTGTTGCATAATTCTTACAAACATTCATCCGCATTTCACAGATTTTCCGGAATTCCGGGTTTTTTCAATTCTGCTTCACAAAATTTAAGAGGGAAAATATGAATTCAGTTTCAATCCTTTCAGCAAAATCGATGGGAAAAGATTTTATACCAAAAGAATACTTAAAAGACGGTAAAGATGAATATTATTACCGTAATATCCAATCCATTTATCCCGAAGACAAATGGCGTAATCTTAAATCCGATGAAATTGAGCAGCTTGTTAAAAACAACAACACCTGCAGTAATTGGGATGAACTTCTTGTAACGGATAATTTTGATCCTGGATTGATAAAAAATAATAATTTTTTCGGACTTGTACGAATTGGAGCTGTTGAAGATGTAATTCTTCAGCATCACGATAAGCGCGTGCCGGTGGGAATTACAGACAGCGTAGTTATTTCGTGTGATATCGGGGACAACAGTGCCGTTCATAACGTTAAATATTTATCACATTACATAATCGGCGATAATTGCATCCTTTCGAATATAAGCGAAATGCACACAACTAATTACGCAAAGTTCGGTAACGGAATTGTTAAAGAAGGTGAACCGGAAAGTGTAAGAGTGTGGATTGATGTTATGAATGAAACAGGATGCCGTAAAATTCTTCCGTTTGAAGATATTATTACTGCAGATGCATATCTTTGGGCAAAATATCGCGATGATAAAACTCTTCAACAAAAGCTTAAGGATATAACACAGAACAGTTACGATCCTAATCGCGGATTTTACGGAATTGTAGGAAATCAATGCGTAATAAAAAATTCAAGCATTCTTAAAGATGTAAATATCGGGACTAATTGTTACATAAAAGGTGCAAATAAACTTAAAAATCTTACAATTAAGTCAAATGAAAAAGAAAGCGCTCAAATTGGAGAAGGTGTTGAACTTGTAAACGGAATTATCGGATACGGCTGCCATATTTTTTACGGTGTAAAGGCTGTCCGTTTTATTCTTGGGAACAATTCCAATCTTAAATACGGCGCCCGTCTTATCAATTCATTTCTCGGTGATAATTCCACCATCTCCTGCTGCGAAGTACTGAATAACCTTATTTTCCCTTTTCACGAGCAGCATCATAATAATTCTTTCTTAATTTCTTCTGTTATAATGGGACAATCGAATCTTGCCGCTGCTGCCACAATAGGGTCGAATCACAACAGCCGTGCAAACGACAGCGAAATTCAAGCAGGAAGATGTTTTTGGCCGGGACTTTGTTCAAGCGTTAAACATTCTTGCAGATTTGCATCTTTCGTTCTCTTATCTAAAGCAGATTATCCGGCAGAGCTGAATATTCCTCTCCCCTTTTCGTTGCTAAACAACAACCCTGCAAAGGATTCACTTGAAGTAATGCCAGCTTTCTGGTGGCTGTACAATATGTTTGCTCTTATCAGAAATTCTTGGAAATTCCAAAACCGCGATAAAAGAATTCATAAAACTCAGCATATAGAAGTTGAATATCTTGCACCAGATACGGTTGAGGAAATTCTTATTGCCTGCGGACTTATAGAATTATGGGTCGGTAAAGCAAATTTACGGCAAAAAGGCATTTCTTACCTTGATAAAACTGAAAATGAATTGCGAATAACAGGAAGAGATTTATTACTGAATTATCCCAAAGAGGCTGCTTCGCTCGAAGTTCTTGGCGAAAATATGGAAAAATCCGACAGGAAAATTCAAATTCTTAAAGCTCCAAAAGCATATAAAGCATATTACGATATGGTTCATTTTTATGCTGTTAAAAATCTTATGGAATATTTTGATTCCAAACCTGAATCAGATTTATCCTCAATGCATAATGATCTTTCCATAAATCCTCATACAAAATGGGTGAACCTCGGCGGTCAGCTTGTTCCCGAAGCAGATGCCGATACTTTACGTAAAGACATTGGCAGCGGATTATTAAATAATTGGCAGGATATTCATAAAAGATACGACGAACTTTGGTCTGCTTATTCTTTGGAAAAACAGAAACACAGTTACCATACTCTTTGCAAAATATTGGAAATTGATAAACTTAGCAAAGAAAAATGGATTGAATGCCTTAATAAAGCAGTAATAACCCAAGATTTCATAAACGAACAAGTTTATCTGTCCCGAAAAAAAGATTACGATAATCCATTCCGGCAGGCAACTTTCCGCAGCGAAGATGAAATGATTGCAACTATAGGAGATATTGAAGAAAACAGTTTTATTCTTTTAGTCCGGAAAGAAACTGAAGAATTTAAAGAAAAAATTGTACGGCTACAAAAAAGATTTGATAAATAATTTAATTTATTACAAACTTAAAAGGAAGACGAAATGAATCTGCAAGAAGAAAAATACTCCAAATACGCCCTTGTTCAGGAAATGTTGGAAACAGTAAAAGTAGCAGGAAGTTTTAACGCATCTCAGACAAAAGATATTACCGATAAAATAAAAAATGCCGGAAAGCTTCTTCTTACCGGGGAAGGCTCGAGCAGAATTTTCCCTGCAAAAAATGCAATCCGTAAAAATCTTTCTTGGGGTTCTGCATTAAACATTTTCACAGATGGATCGCGTCAGGCTTCGCAGTACGATTTAAAGGAGTTCGCGGTTTTTTGCGCTTCAAATTCAGGAAGGACAAAAGAAGTAGTTCTTTTGGCAAAAAAGCTTGCAGAAATAAATAATAATAATCGTTTTGCTCTTACAGCAAATAATAATACACTTCTGGAAGAAGTATGTACAGAAATTTTTGTATTAACCTGCGGTTGGGAGCAGGCAGTTGCAGCAACAAAAAGCGTAGTAGAGCAGGCTTTGTTTTACGAATCAATTTTGTGGCATCTTTATAATAAACCATCCGATAAAATGCTTAATAATCTTGATAAAAAAATTGAATCCGCTCTTACAATGCAGATTGATCACGAAATTATAAAAAAAGCTGTTACGGCACCAACAATTTATTTTGCCGGATATAACGACGGAGTTGCCGAAGAACTTACATTAAAAACAAACGAAATTACACGTAAGAAATCGGACTTCCTGGAAGGCACATATGCAGTTCACGGAATTGAAGAAGTGATGGATAAAAACGATATTGTTTTTGTTGTTGATCCTATTGAAGCTGAAATTGAGAAATTCCAGGAAGTGCTTGTAAAAGGAGTGGGCTTAACTGTTGTTGCCATTTCCACTAAACAGACTCCTTTCCCTACTATTCTGATTCCCGATGCAAGTGAAATGAATCCATATGTTTACCTTTGCGCCGGATGGAATATACTTGTTGAAATCGGTCTGGCTTCGGGAATAAACCTTGATAAACCCGAAAGAGCCAGAAAAGTAGGAAACGAATTTATCGGTTAAATATTTAAAACAAAACCCCGGGAAACCGGGGTTTTTTGTCCATTTTTTTTATCTTGTTACTTTCATTATCTCAAAAATACTGGGTTCAGATATAACCTGTATAAATATTTTTCCTTCTTTTTCTCCGCCAGTCAAGTTGCTTACCTTTCCAACTGAATAAATTACTCTTTTCCCCTTATTTCAGAATAGATTAAATCCAGATCATATAACTATTAAAATACTAAGTATATTTGACCAAAATGGGTAATCCCGATTTATCGGGATGATTTTCAGGAATGTATAGATTTTGTTAGTCAACCCGTTGGCTTTGACGGATCCGCCATTATTTTGTTTTCTAATAGCGGATTTTGGGTTAAACTCCATTCTCCATTTTTTAGGTATTAGATTTTTAGAGGATATTTGTATTTAGGTTTTATGCTTTACTTATCCTTACCGGCTTGCAAGCCGGTAAGGATAAAATATTGAATCTATTTTAGTAAAATCATCTTCTTAACAGATACAAACTGATTTTTTACTTCAAGCCTGTAAATATATGTTCCGCTGGCTAAAGACGAAGCATTAAATTCTATATTGTGGATTCCGGCTTCCAGTTTGTTGTTAATAAGATCGTAAACTTTTTCTCCCAGAATATTATAAACGCTAAGAATAACTTCACTTTGTTTTAGCAAAGCAAACTTTATTGTTGTTTGCGGGTTGAACGGATTTGGATAATTCTGGAATAGTTCGTAGCTGTTAATGTTTAGTGCTGCATTTACATTTTGTGAATATTCAAAACTGCCGTCAATATCTATTTGTTTAAGTCTGTATACAAAATTCAAAGCTCCTTTAGGATTAACATCTTTAAAACTGTAGCTTAACTGAGTATTCGAATTTCCGTTTCCTTTAACAAATCCTATGTTTTCCCATTTTTCGCTATCAACCGATCTTTCAATTTCGAAACCGTAATTATTTACTTCGGTTTGTGTTTGCCACATTAAATTAACACTGTTAGCATCGGCAGAGGCTGTAAAAAGGGATAATTCTACAGGAAGCGGCGACGGTTCGCTTAATTCAATATGATTCTCGGTATTTGTTATATCGCTGAAAGGTGCAGAAAAAATAACCGTGAAGTTATTTCCCGAAAAATCCCAATTAATATTTATATCATCCGAGTTGAATGGATTACTGTTTGAAAGACGGAATTTTCCGATTCTCAGAGGAACAGATGTAATCAGATCGTTTCCAACATTTGAGCCTATCGACATTTCATCCTGCCCGTCGATGTTTGAAATACACACTACCAGCGGAAAATTTTCAAGCTGCGATGATTCGTCTATATACGAAAAAGTCAGTTCTCCCCCGTTTTTTATTTCCTGGTTAAAACTTAAAATACACTGATATGAAACTAAATTTATATTTTCGCCGCTTGCAGAAATGTAAATCTCAAATTCCATTGTTTTATTATCAGCATATATTCCGTTTTCTAATGTCATTTCATAATTTGTCTGAGCCTTTAATGAAGCTGATAATATTAAAATCATTAAGAAATTTATATAGTAGAAAACCTTGTTTCTGTTTTTGTTTTGTATTGCTGTGTTCATAATCTAATCCTGTTAAATAATATGATATGTATCACATTTGCATTATTTGTGCCACAGGATTAATACTTTAATTTTATTTTAATAATGGCTTTTTTGAAGCATTTTAAGGGTTATTATAAGTATTTAAGAAAAATGGGTCGGTATGTTGCGTCAACATTTATTGACGTGTTAACAGAAGTTACAGTTTTAAATTGTTACAGATTATATAAGCTTTCAATGATAAAAAAAGCCGGTTATAAACCGGCTATTCAAAATCTTCATCCCGCTCGTTTTTAAGCCTTCTGCTTAAAGCCTGTCTTGTAACGCCAAGATATTGCGCTGCAATGCTCTGATTGTTGTTTGTTCTTTTCAACGCTTCATCTATAAGAGCCTGCTGAACTTGTTTAAGTGTAGGAAGTTTTGTGAAGAATCTCACCAGACTGTCCGCCGGGACAGATTCATCTGAAATATTATTTTTTAAGTGAGGCAGAGTATCAGTCTTTATTGTTTTTTTAAATGTTTCAAGTGAAAGTGTGCGCGATTTATGAACGCTGATTGCATCGTAAATCATAGAACGTAATTCTCGTATATTTCCCGGGAAATGATAGCAAGAAAGCAATGTTATAAGCTCTGGAGGGGCTGTGGGCTTTTTCTTACCAAGTGTTTTTGCTGCCTCCATCATAAAATAATCAACTAACAGAGGAATATCATCGGCTCTTTCACGCAGTGGCGGAAGATGTATGTGATGAGTGTTCAACCTGTAATATAAATCTTTCCGGAATTCGCGGCTTTCTTGCAGCTGATTTAAATCGTGGTTTGTGGCAACAATAACCATCGCATCCGAATATTTAGGATCGTCCGATCCTATTTGATAATATTCGTGTTCCTGAAGTAACCGCAAAAGTTTAACCTGACTTGGGATGCTAAGATCGCCTATTTCATCAAGAAATATTGTTCCGCCGGCAGCTCTTTCAATTAATCCGGGGCGGTCTGTTATTGCATTTGTAAACGAACCTTTTTTATGACCGAAAAGTGTATCCGAAAACATCTGATCGTCTAATCCCGCAACATTTGTTGATACAAATTTCCCTTTCCTGCCTGCAAGAATATGAATAGCACGAGCAATCAAATCTTTTCCCACTCCGGTTTCACCCGTTATTAAAATCGGTTCGCTTGTTCCCGAAATTGCTTCCATATACTGGAATATTCCCCTCATCTGGTCGTTTCCTGTAATTATGTTCGAAAAGACCTCCGGTTTTTCAAGCTTGTTTGAGAAAAATCTTTGTTTAAGCAGCGAATTTTCATTCCTCAGCTCTCTTAACTCAATTGCTCTTTTTACACTGCTGGTAAGCCGGCTGCTTTCAATCGGCTTCAACAGATAATCGAAAGCGCCAAGTTTCATACACTCAACAGCTGTTTCAATTTCGTTATTTCCGGTTATAATTATAATTGGAATATCCGGAAATTCTTTTACAACATCTTTTAGTATTTCATCTCCTGTAATATATGGCATCGAAAGATCGAGCATTAATACTTCTACTTTTTTGGAAGATATTACACCATGTGCTTTTCTGCTGTCGCTGCAGGTAATTATATTATTTATACCTGCCTCGTTCAAGGTTATTTCGTAACTGTTTAAAAGATTAACTTCATCGTCAACCATTAAAACAGGCAGCGGCGGAAATAATGTTTCTTCCATATTTTCTCCTCGAATTTATTCCGTAATGTACGGAAGTTTTATTATTGCTGTTGTACCTTTTCCCGGTTCCGATTCAAATTCCAGCGAACCCTTATGATTTAGAATTATATTTGATGAAACCGACAATCCAAGTCCTGTACCTCCAATATCTCTCTTTGTAGTAAAAAAAGGATCGAATATTTCTTTTAGCGTCATCTGATCCATTCCTATTCCTTCATCGGCAACTTTAATAACAACCATCCTGCTTATCATTTCGGCGCTTGCAGATAATGTTATTGAATCATCTTTGCTTTTTAGCGCCTGACAGCTGTTTTCAATCAAGTTTATTAAAACCTGCTCAAGCCGTTGAAAATTACCCCTTATTTTCGGAAGATTTTCTCCATAATTTATAGTAAATTTTGTCGTACTCTTTCTTACCAAATTAGATGTAAGTAAAATAGCTGCTTTAATAACTTCGTTAATTTCAATTTCCTGCGTTAAATCCGAAGTTTCTTTTCGCGCAAAATCTTTAAGTTCTTTAACAATATTTTTAATTCTGTTCGAACCTTCCGATATTCCTTTAAGCAGCACCGGTATTGATTCGCGGATTTTTGAATATTTCAACCGGTTTCCTACAAAAAAATCGCCGTTTTCTTCAAAATGTTTGTCGAGAATAGGAATTACGCTGTTCCAAGATTTTTCGAGAATAGGGATATTAAGCATTACAAAGTTGTTAGGATTGTTAATTTCGTGGGCAACTCCCGATACTAAAGTACCGAGCGCAACCATTTTATCAGCCTGAATAAGCTGTTCCTGATGAATCTTTTCCTTTTCTTCAGCTTCTTTTTGAGCAGTTATATCGTGCATCACTAAAATTGCGCCAATAATTTCTCCGGCAGAATTATTTAGTTGTCGGCTGTCGTTTAGTATGTATTTTATCCTGCCGTCATCCGATTGGATTTTTATCATTAAATTTTCAACTTTTTCGCCTTTAAGAGCCAGCAGAAGCGGGAAATTACTTTCGGGGATAATATTATTTTCGGCGTCATAAATTTTAATTCTGCTGATTGATACATTCTTCCGGTTTTTTGAATCATCCGATTTAAGAAATTCGCTTGCAGCCGGATTAATAAGCGTAAAATTTCCTTCGAGATCGCAGGTAATAATGCCGTCCTGAATATTTTGCAAAACCGTACTTAAAAACTCGCGTTCCTGTTCAAGGGCTTTTTCAATTATTTTCTGCTCGGTTACATCAAGAATAATTCCCTGATAGTGGGTTACATTTCCCATTCCATCGTGGCGTAACTGCAAATGGTCGTCAATCCAGCGTATTTCTCCCGATTTATTAAAAATCCTGTAAGTATGCCTTAGATATTCATAACCTTCTTCAATAATCCTTAAAATTTCATTGTTGATATATATAAAATCATCGGGATGAACAATATCCCTGTAATAAAGATTTTCTGAATAAAAATCATTAGGCGTGTATCCGTATTGTTTAATATTATCCGAAACAAATTCCACAGTCCAATTACTGTCCGATTTCCACAAAAAGCTTATTGCTGGACTGTGATTAACTATATAAGCTAGTACTTCGTTTTTGAAATTACTTTCAAGCAGTTCTTGTTCGCGCTTCTTTCTTCCGGTAATATCCTGCTTTACTGCAATAAAATGAGTTATTTCATTCTGACGGTTGTAAACAGGGGTTATTGTCTGTTCTTCAACATATATCTCCCCATTTTTTTTCTGGTTTGTTATTTCGCCATGCCAAACTTTGCCGCTTAAAATAGTATTCCAAAGCAGGCTCCAAAATTCTTTTCCGTGGTTTCCGCTATCTAATATTCTTGCATTTTTATAAACGAGATCATTATCATCGTAACCAGTAAGCTTTGTAAACGCACTGTTAATCCATACAATATCGCCGCGCAAATTAGTTATCATTATACTGTTTGCTGCCGCCTCAAGAGCTGTTCCTTGAAGATGAAGCAGTTCTTCTCTTATCCAGTTTTCTGTAATATCCTGGTCGGTAATCATCAGAATTTCGTTTTCATATTCATCTTTAAGATAAATTGTGGTACGCCAAATCTCTATAATTTTTCCGTCAGATTTTATTACCTGCAGCTCTTCTTCGGCTTTTTTAATTTCTCTGATTTCGGATAAAGTTACTGAATATTGCTCGTATGAATGAGGGCTTAAATAATCGAAAATGTTTTTGCCTTTAAGAGATTTATTCCCGGCTGAATACATTTTTTCTATTGAATTGTTGCATTTCAGTATTTTTCCCGAAAAATCCGTAAAAAGAATTCCGTTTACTGAATTGCTGAAGGCTTCGGCATAAAAATATTCTTCCGAATCCGTTTTTTCCTTTCTCGTATTTTTTTTATTTGTCTGTTTCATCATCCATTTCTGCTGATAAAAACAACCGTACCAAATGCAAAATAATAAAAATAAATCACTTTGTAAAAAAACATCTTTTCCAAATGTAACATTCGAATATATTTTAGTTTAATTTATACCTTTAAAATAAAAAAAGCGGCAATTAAGCCGCTTTTTTTTGAAGCGCTTTCAGTGTAACTATTGAGGGAACTGTACTGACTTGAATAAAGCAGAGCTTGTCTGTTTATAATCAATTACATTTATTACATTATTTAAGTCGTAATCGCCGCTGTTATAACCTGTTTTGAAAATATTCTGTCCAACAAATGAAAAATCGAGAACGTTAACTAAACCGTTTTTATCGCCGTCTCCGCCATACATTCCGAATAAGCCGGTTTTAAGCTGAGCCTGAGCTGAGGTTCCGTATGCTTTTTCTGAACCGGTTGTAAAATCGTAACTTCCGCCGGATGAAGATAAAGCAACAAGCTGGCTGCTCATAATACCTATATGATTTCTGTGTTTAACTATTACGTAATAATTACCAGCATTTACATTTGCAAAACTCAGGTTTGTACCGTCACTGTTTTTTACTAATCCGTCTTTATAAAGTAAAGCAGCTTTGCGTGCAACTCTGGTATTTGCTTCCACGCCGCTTCTTAATTCTACTAATACCCAGTCAACTATATTTGCATCCGAAGTTGAAATTGCTTCGGTACCTTTGTAATTATTAATAGGATCGGAATAAGGCTGAACAGATGGAATAACATTATTCTTTTTAAGTGTTGTGCTCATTGTATCGGCAACATAAGCTCCCTGTAAGTACACTTTAAGACCTGCAAGTGAAATTGAAGCAACCTTTTCGGAGAAGTTTACTTCATCAATTGATAAAGAACCGGTTGATGTTCCATCGAAGTAGAAATATACATAAGAAATTGCATTGGTTACATTATCTACTGCTATTTCCCAGTTCTGTGTACCGCTTAATGTACCGCTGAATGCTTTTAATCCTGTTCCTGCATTATAGTATTTAATTTTCGGAGAACCTGAAATTACTTTTGTTTTAAATTTCAGCACATACGATTTTCCTGCAACTGTTGCTTGGTTCAAATTAGCATATAACATAGGGCGCGTATTATTTGTACCTGCTGAAGTAATATTAAGCACAGCATCGTAACTGCCGGATATAGGAGAAGAAGAATTTACCGAAAATGTGTAAACCGCATCACCTAAACCGTTGCTTTCGCCCCAGCCTGTTTTATTTCCAGACTCGAATCCCGGGTTATTTATAGTATTTTCTCCGGTGCTTCCTGAACTTCCGCCAGGATCAGCTGCATAGATATACTGCTTGGTTGCTGAATTCATAGTATTTCCTGCTGCATCCGATATACCGGATACTGTAACAACATAAGTTTGCCCGTCAGTGTGATTTGAAGTATTAAGAACAACTTCTGTTGAATTAACTACTGATACCGAACTGACTGCAATTCCGTTATTTATGGAATAATTAGAAGCATTTCCTGCAGATACTGATGTTACAGGTTCGCTGAATGTAATTTTTAACTGCGATACATTTTCCAGACTTGCAGATTGCAGCGACGGAGCTGTTACATCGGCAGAAGGATTTGTATATGTAAATGATGCAGAATTATTTGAAGAAATAGTATTTCCTGCTAAATCTTTAATACCGTTAACAGTTAAGGTAACTGCAGTTCCCGAAGGCAATGCAGATGTTGAAAGTACTGCCGATGTTTCGTTTGAGCTTAAAGATGCGCTGTTTACTGTAATTCCTCCGCTTAAAGAATAATTGGAAATATTCTGTGCGGAAGCTTGTGTTATTTTTTCACTAAAAGTTACACTTATACTGTTTGCAGAAGATGCCAAAGCTGATAAAACCTGCGGAGGAGTTAAATCAACACCGTTATACTGAAAAGCGCCAATTGTTACAGCATTTGCCGGAATTGTGTTTCCGTTAAAATCGGTGTTATATCCTTCAACAGCTACTCCTCCGTTTACAGCAGGAGAGTTGGATTTTACTTGAAAATCGCCGTAAGTGTATGCATCGGAATAAGTTCCGTTAACAAACAGTGGATCTACCATTCTTTCAGTTGCATTCGATTTATTTTTCCATTGCGTGTTAAATGCGGTCTGATTTGTTGCAACTACTGTACGTGCATCATTTACAAGTGCTTTCTCATTAGGATATGGCGGGTTTTCCCAGAAACGAATTACGTTACTGCTAACGTTTGGTTTCCAATAAATATTATTATGAAAATAATTGTCGTACCAGATATTATCTACAGGAGCATTATACCAAATATATCCGTTTCCCATATCAGCATTTTTCCACGAGCCGCATACCTGAACGGTTCCGGCAAAAATGTTATTAAATATTTCATTTCCAACAAATGTATCGTAATAAGCTTCGGGCGCAGTACGGTCCCTGTTTCCTATATATAATGAATACATAGAAGCACAAGTATTATTATAAATTTTAGAGTGTGAAATATTCTGTACAACAAGAGCTGTTGCCGGTGTTCCGGTTCCAACATTTATTATAACATTTCCGCGTACAATAATATCAGTCTGATGGCTTCCCTGCGAATGAAATTTCATTCCGTTAACTGTTGCTCCCGATATAAAATTATACTCAATAATGTGCCCTTTTCCGCCTGCAACATCAAGAGCTTCTTCCGAAATATTCTTCCATACATTGTGATGCACCCAAAGGTAATCGCCCGGAGCAGTTATATTGATGCAGTCCTCGCCTTCTGTGTTATAAAATTCGTTGTAGCCTATTTCCATATAATGATTTGGGGCAAAAGTATTTGGTATCGGCACTTTCGAAGGCTGTATCGGGTTATACATTCCAAAACGGGCCTGGCTTCCTTTATCGTATCCGCCGATAAGCTTATTGCGAAGGAACTTGAAGTGCTGTATTCCCATCGTCATATCGTCTACCGGTCGGAATAATATTTCTCCGCGTATTTCTAAATCCTGAATGATAAAATATTTAAAAGCGCCTGTGCGCAGAACCTGATGATAACCGCTGATGTTTTCGCCGCTTATTATCGGTCTGGCCCCCGTACCGTATGCACCTATAACTATATAAGCATTTGCCGTTCCGCTTTTCTTGTTAGGTATGCGCAGCATTCCTATTCGTTCGCTTATTGTTGCCTGCGTAAATATATCGCCGCGTTTGAATAAAATACTGTCGCCTGCTGTAATAATATTCCAGTTTGCGTGAAGTTTATCCAAAGTTTTCCATGCGGCTCCGGGGCTTTTACCGGTGTTCGAATCGTTTCCGGTTGAAGATGATATATAATAGTTTGTCGCACTTAAAATGCCTGAACATAATACAAAAAATAAAACCTTTTGTAATTTTTTAATTGCGTTTTTCATTTATGTGTTCTCCTGCTTTCCTTCAATAGTTAATTATGATTTAAATCACATTTTTTCTTACATTAACCGTGCCACTTCAAAAAGCTTTATATTCAGGCAATATTCTAACTTTTTGAAAATATAGTTTTTTCTTGCCGCAACATTTTTTTACACTTGCAAATACCCGTGAAATAATTTTTGACGAGCTTAATTTCTTTCTTTCCCTATATTTCAGAGGGTTTAATTTATTTATTTCGTTCTTTTTAATACATCTGCTAATATTTTTATTTTTTTTTGCTAATTTATCTTATTTACTTTTCTTATTGTACTTTTTATTTGAATTTTATATATTGAATCTCAATATTAATCTGTACTTTTAATTCTTTTAACTATAATTAATAAACGAGGGACTTTATGAAAAAACTTATTACAATTTTACTTGTTTTTACTGCTTTTTTAATGAGCAGCTCGATCTTTGCTCAGAATTTATTAGTTTCTAATATGCCAGCTGAAAATTCTGCTTTAAACGGTTATTATCTTGTACAATCTGATCCAGCATTGGTAAACGGCGCTCCTTGGTATCTTCATTCTGAAGGAACTTATTTAATTTTTAGAGGAGCCGATGGATATTGGTCATTTGACGTAGATTTTGACATTGATAGTTATTATTATTATGCATCAGCGTCAATTGTATCACCTATTATAGTTAACACTGGTTGGTTTACCCCTGATCCTGAGAATGAACTAACAGGTATCACTGTTATAGACACACCTTTCCCAGTAGAACTTACATCTTTTTCAGCTTCAGTTGAAGGGAAAAATGTTAACCTGGCTTGGCAGACAGCTACAGAAGTTAACAACTACGGATTTGAGGTTGAAAGGTTAACGGTTAACGGTAAATGGGAAAAGTTGGGTTTTGTTGCAGGCAAAGGCAACACAAATGCTGCACAAAACTATAAATTTGCAGATAAAAACGTTTCCGGTAAAGTTTCGTACCGCTTAAAACAAATTGATATAGACGGGAAATTTGAATACTCGGAAGTTGTTGCTGTTGAAGTTATTGCAAACGAATTTGCTCTCGAACAGAACTTCCCTAATCCTTTCAACCCTTCAACTGTAATAAATTATTCATTAGCTAAAGAAGCTTTTGTTAAACTTGCAGTTTACAATGCAATAGGTCAGGAAGTTGTTACTTTGGTTAAC
>JAAYAN010000250.1 GCA_012719345.1 Ignavibacteria bacterium
ATCAATATAAACCTATGCGCAGATGAAGTTTCCTTCAGACGGCAGCGGCAACCAAGCCGTTGTTCCGGTATATTTGGGACGATGGAGCGCCTTATCAGGGTTTTAATCCCCTTTGTTTTCTTCTTTGCTCTCCGGACGGAAGCAATTGCGGAGATGAAGAGCACCGGTATTCCGGCGATCCGCAATTTTCCACGCAAGGCTTACCGGGCATCCACCCAAAACTGGGCAGTAGCCCAGGATTACAGAGGATTCATGTACTTTGCCAACAACGATGGGGTACTCGAATTCGATGGAACCACCTGGGAGCTGTATCAGTTTGCCGAACCTGCCAATACCCGCTCGATTGCCACCGACCAGAGTGGGAACCTGTATACCGGCATGTACAATGAATTCGGCAAGGCATCGGCCGATCAGGCAGGGAGGCTTACCTTCACCTCTTTCCGGAGGAGTCTCACGGCATATCCCGGCGACCTGGGAGACATCTGGAAGGTCTTTGTTACTCCGGCCGGCATTTTTTTTCAGGGATATTCCAACCTGTTCCAATTCGATGAGGAGGGTGTTTTGCTGAATGTCTTCGACTCGCCCGGAAAATTCCTGTTCTCATTTTATGTGGGAGGGGAGCTTTATATTCAGGAAACCGAAAAAGGATTATTACGGCTGAATGGCCGGGTTTTGGAACCACTTCCGGGTTTGGAGTTGATTCGCGACTACGAGATCAGGGCACTCTTACCCGGATCGGGAGGCAGCCTGGTCATTGGAACAGCAGGAAATGGGGTGTTCAGGTATACCGCCGGCCGGCTTACTCCGTGGAACACAAAGGCCAATCAGTTGCTTACCTCTAATCAGATCTTCTCTTCGTGCTTGCTCCCCGGCGATCTATTTGCCTTCGGAACCATTCAGGGAGGGGTGGTGATCACCTCGGAACACGGTGAGATGATCCAGCATTTAAACAAGTCGAAAGGCCTCCAGAACAACACGGTACTGAGCGTTGCGTCCGACCGTCACGGGAATCTGTGGATGGGCCTCGACAATGGGATAGATTATGCGCAGATCAACTCCCCCCTCTATTTCCTCCACCATCAGGGAGGATTTGGGTCAGGATATGCAGCCGCCGTCCATCAGGGGCACCTTTACCTGGGAACCAACAACGGCCTCTTTGCCGCGCCCTGGCCTGCCCAAACTCCCGGAGAACAGCCCATTTTTCAATTAATTGAAAACACCGTCGGACAAGTATGGTATCTGGGGGTTCATGAAGATATCCTGTTATGTGGCCACGACAAAGGGGCGTTCCAGATCAATGGAATCAAAGCGCGAAAAATTTCAGATCAGGGAGGGGTGTGGAAATTCATCGCCATGCCCCAGTTCCCGGGTAAACTTATCAGCGGCAACTATCTCGGCCTCTCGGTGTACCGGTTTGACCAGAAGAGCCGCTCCTGGGTATTTGAAAAGAACATCGATGGATTCTCCGAATCATCAAGGGTCATGGAAACTGATCGCGAAGGAAACCTATGGATGACCCACGGATTCAAGGGAGCCTATAAGATCAGATTCCATCCTGCCGACCTTACTCTCTCCCAATATTCCTATTACAACTCCGAAAACGGATTTGTAACCAACTATTACATCAATGTA
>JAAYAN010000247.1 GCA_012719345.1 Ignavibacteria bacterium
AAAGAATATTAGCCAAATTGAACATTCGAGACACAGATCTCCTGCTAACTTCTTTGTTAATTTGCTTTCCGGTTTGCTGGCTTATTCACTAAAAGATCGTAAACCTAAAATTGATTTGTCCGGTTATGCGAATCAACTTGTTTTTGCTTGATTCTTATATCGAACTCAGGTTAATGTATAATCTTGCTTTATTTTAACTATCACAAGGGCTTCAGATTGCTTTTTTTCATTATTATCTGCAATTCGCTCAAGATAGAGCTTTAAACCTGTTGTCCGAATCATTTCTAAAATCCAAGATTGTGATTCCATAACATGATAATTAATCGTCAGTTGTCCAAATTTCTATATTGCTGAAGTATTTAGCCAAATGGTTATAAGAATATGAAACTGTATTGATGGTAAATAAGCTATCAACTCCTTGTGTTGAAGCAATCCATTTACTCTGTCTCCAAATCTCTGAAATAGCCTTGCCTAAAGGCATATCGAAAAATAGAGGCAATTGAACTCTTTGGTCCCATCAGGATAATTTGCAACAACTTTATTTGAAAAATTTTGTATAACCCCCTATTTCTATCATCTTTAGTGCTATACTTTAATAAATTCTGATACAATTGTTGAATATAGTTTTTCGAGATACTAATGCTATCATAGTTCTCATTGAAAATTCCAAGGACATCATAATAATAACCCACAACGGATGGCGGTATGAAAAGTTGCAGATTTCCTGCTGGTCACGGTCCAACCGTGACCTACAAAAAATGAGTAACTAAGAATTGGACAAAAGCCAACTCTTAGTTACTACTAAAAGCAATTCAAAATTTTAGAATAGCTCAAAAAAGCAACCGTTTATTTTATTAAATTCTTGAAAGCCGATCCAAAAATTAAATAACCGGTATTTCCAGCTATTGTACCTTCGTTCTGTCCCCACAAAAATGGCCAGTCGTCATAGTTTTCAAAGTGGTCGGGTTTTCTGAATAATAAACCCGGAGCTACGTTGCCGGGAATGAACGAGAAATCAGCTCTGTTATTACCATAAAAGACCGCTTTAGGCCGAGCAGCGCCTACAGTTGCTACAAACGAATAATTATGATACGGATGACAGCCAAATAACCAGTTGGTAACTTTGAAAGCATGGCTAACATCGATAATATCAGGATAATATTTGCTTGCAAAACAAATACTGGTGCCAAAGCTCGATAAAGCACCGCCGCCAGCCCAGTTGCCCAAGCCAATAGGCACGCCGTAAGGGTTGTCCTTTTCAAGTTTTTCGATATAATCTTTGTACTTTACAATATATGACCGGAGCTTTTCTTTGAAGGATGCATCCATATACGGTATGGCATTTAATGCAGGTAAAAGACCGAAGTTAACATTAAGGTCAAGCACAGGCCATAAAGCTTCCTGAAATTTATCGATGTATTGTTGCTCGCCTGTTGCAATATACAATTGAAGATAGCTGTCAATATTTGCGAATCTATTGTATCTTTCTGTAGTATCCTGCGGCTGGCTGGCGAGCAATTCCGTTCCCTCTTTCAGAAGTCTTTTTGACTGTTTCAATGCCCTTGTGGAAAGATCATCGTTATAACCTTTCAGTGCCCGGCTTGCCAGAGCAAACATGGTGGCTGCCTGGAGATCGAGGCTGGGGTTACGGCTTGTAAATGCCCACAAATCATCTTTAACTCCACTTGACCGACCATCTGCGGCTATTTCATAAGGGCCAAGGTTTGGATTATAGGGAAGACCGTCCGTTATTGAAGCGGCGTCGCCGAGGTGATGGTAATTATCGAGAACAGAATTTGAAAGCGTTTGTGCCATGTGTCCAATATTTTCTGCTTGAGCTAAAAGGTTCAATGTTCCATGTTCGATAAACTGTAAAATATCCGGTGTTCCATCCGGACGGTGAAGATCGACATAGCGTTGCTTCTCATCCACAAAAGTCACATCCCGTAATGGTTTGAAATATTCCCATATATGTACAAAGTTCTGCACCACATTAATATTCGATCCTGTCTCGATATCAAAATCTCCGGCATCGAAAAATCCGCCTACATTTAATCCGGGGATCAATTCCAGCCCTTTATATTTTGTATCGGTTGTTGGTCCTTGAAAATGAAGGTCGAAGTGATCGGTGTTAGGCGGGGCTTGCAGATAACCGTCCTTGAAAGGTTCGCCATGCCATACTCTATACGCCTCGTTTACGTACATATGATTCATATGTATGGGGATCCAAACATCGCTCGTTGCGTCGGTGATTTTATCGTAAACGTTATTTTCTATTATGAAATTATTTGTTTTAAAATTGCCATACTGAATATAGTATATACCCGGGTCTTTAACCGACGAGAAATCAAATTTAACATAGTGATACTTAAAGTAATTTCCCCAGGGAATGACTTCGCCATTGAATACTTCGGTAGCATTGCCGTCATCGTTTATTTTATATATCGATGCTTTTGCAAGCGGTCTATCTTTTTTATCGAGTTCAATGACAGCGACTTTTGGTTGCGAAGGAATATACCCAACTTGAGAGAAACCGATATTTGGTTCTCTTATCCAACCTTTAATTGCATTTGGTTCCACTGTCCAGGTCAAAACTTTACCTGTCTTTCCAGCCGGAAGTAAACTACGAACAACATACCAGCCATTTTGTGCCAGCATCCTTCCGTCGAAGAGCATGAGATCGGCATCATTCGATGTTATTTTAACCATGCGTCCGGGTTCATCAGGCGCAATAAGTAAAGTACGTCCGGTTTCCAGAGGAAGGGGATCAATAAATTTTCCGGTGCCTCTGTCATCCGAAGTTACATATCCTTTATACTGTTTGATTTTTTCACTGTTGGGTTTTGTAACTGTACTGCTTACCGCATAGCGTGGGAATCGATTGGGTCGTCCATCTATTATATATGCCTTTCCCCAATATTGAGATGGCAGAAACTCAAGATTAAATCCTGCTTTTCCTTCAAGCATTTTAGGAACTGGTTTATCGAGATAAACAGATATCTCTACACCTTTACCTTTAGCAGTTACAACTACCCGCGAATCAAAATCGTAATCTTTATATCTTAATGTTGCCTCAATAGTTTTCGATGCGCGATCAACCTTCCGGGTTGGTATTGCCGGAACAAGATCCCATTGCTCAGGAGTGTTGGAAAGTCTTACGGCGCCGCCTTGCGCTGTTCTAACGCCATGGTGAATCAATTCTATGCCGGCATTCTTCTCATCATTAAAACCTCCTGTGAAAAGGTTATTATAAACAAGGACATTAACACCTTGTGTCTCAAAATATTCAAGATCATTGAGTATAAGATCCTGACCTAAGATATAATTGAATGCTGTTAATAACAGCACTGCAAGCGATAGAATTTTTAGTCTTTTCATATTGATCCTTAAAATAATATTAGTAGTAGTTTAAATGTACAACCTAGCCGGCACTGTTCAAAGTTCATAATAGTAAACCTCGCTTAATTCATTTTTACCGGCTAAATAAAATCTATTTGTTAATAATACATTCAAACTTACCTATTCCCCTATTATGTATAACGGATGGCGGGTATGAAAAGTCGCAGTTCGCGGGCGATTCAACAGTCAAACCGTGGAGAAGTTTAAGCGAGCGAAAAGCCTTGCAAGGTACAGTAAAACCGCCATTAGGTATCTGCGTTGGTAGCCGTAATTTTTTATTTTAATCGTATTGATTCTTTCAATACTTTCTTTAAAGTGTAACCTATTTCGGTCAAATACACAATCAAATCACCACCATCAACAATATACCTATCACTTAATTTATAGTCGTCTTGGTCTCTGACGGAAATACTATCATTTTGACTTACACAAATTCCTGAAATTATCAGACTACTATGAAAGTCTGACAATCCTTTATCATATTGTGTTATTTTAGTCCCTATTGACGTAATATCTGAATCAATGAATAGTTCTAAATCTTGAATTAGTAATTTTTGAATTATTGTTGAGCATCTTAAAAAATCCGAATATGAAATTTCTTCGTTCAGAAATGCTTTAAAAACGACTGCTATATATTTTGCTGTTAAATGGTCTTCCGCTTTGTCAATTATGTATAGGAGCTTTTCGCCAACTTTAATTTGTTCTTTTTCAGAATTGTCAATCTCTGAGATTAACTTATTCCTTTTGCTCTTTTCTACTTCCTTTAATTCTGAAATAAAATAGATTAATTTCTTAACGAACAATCTTTCATTAAGGCTAATCGCAAATTTAGATAGTCCGAATACAGTTCCAATTACTGGAATATCCTTTAAAACGCCATCCTGTATCAAAGTATCAGTCAAAGTCTCTGCTAAATCAATAGTCACACTTTGTAAATCTGAATCCTTTAACGTTTCTTCTAATGAGCTTGAAATCTTTTTTATTTCATTCATTGTGATTATTGTTGATTGCGTCTTTTATTATGGCTGCCAACGGTTCGGGTATTTGCGCAGGCGGGGATTATCCGCACTAAAGCTCCTACGAAGATTCAAACTTTCATTTCTGCACTTCACTGTCCTACGAAGCACTGTATCCCCGCTTGTCGCAAATACCATGTTATCGGCACTCTTTTCGTCTTGACAAAAGTCAAACATTTCCTCGTCTTTTTATTTGGTTTAATTTTCTTTCTCTTCTCTCGTCAATTAATTTTTGTCCGAATATCTTTTCGTCTTTTAAATTATTATTTAGCCAAACAAAATCCATTTCGTATTTTGCTGTTGCAGATTCAAAGCCAGTTTCTTTTGCATAATTATTCCAATATCTATTTTCTTCATTGTCAAATTTTGACAAACGTATTGCTTCTTTAATGTCTGATACACTTCCCTCATAGTCGCAAAGTGAATTTCTTATAAATGAACGCATATAGAAAAGATTTGCTTTTGGAGTATCTTTACTTATTGCAATATTGTAATCGTCCAATGCTTCAAAATAAAATCCCAATGAGTTTAAACATTGTCCTCTAAATGAAAAAATATCTGCTTCATCATAACCTAATTTAATCGCTTTATCAAAATATTTTAATGCCGTTTCATCATCCCCTTTCGTTAGAAAATCAAATCCTAATTTATAATTGTCATAGCCGTCAGCAAAACTTTCTTTGTTAGATAAGTTTTCTCTTGCTTCTTCATCCTTTATTTGTTTCTCAAGAGAATTTATTTTCTCTGCTTTTTTTTTAAATTCATCTTTTTCTTCTGGAGTGGCAGGAGATTTCTTTGCTTTTTCTAATCTGTAAATCATTCCTCTAAAAGAATATTCGTTCTTATCATTTTCTCGTTTACCCGCTTTCACATAAGTGTCCAAAAGAAGCAAATTAATCTTAAGTTTATTTTCTTCTATCTGCATTTCAAGAGAAAGTATTTCATCGGTTCTTTCTTTGTATTTTATTTTATTGAATAGGTCAATGAAATAAACTCCGCTAATTCTTTGATAATTCTCAATTTCTTCTACAGGAATTTGATTATACAAGAGGGGGTTAATTAATGAGTACGCTTGCAATATTTCGATTTGATTTTTGCAGGTCACTTCAATTTCATTTTTAAAATCATCAACTCCAGAATCGCCTGATAAATCATATTTTTCAGTAAAAACAATGCTATAAGCAAGTTTGATTGTTCTCTTAATTCTTGCTTCTGTTCTACGAATCTTGAAATATTCTATTATCTTTTTAAACATTGAAATAATTTATTATTGTCACTTATAAATATTTGATTGGGATATTTCCCCAAAGGTTGCCGCTAACTATTTCCATGTGCAGTCCCGATAACCATCGGGACAGGTTATTGCACATGTCCAGTTTATATTTATACTTTTTTTGCATATACTCCTTAATTTTTATTGGACATGCACAATGATAAAAATATTTATGATATTTTCTCAATTCATTTTTTAGAATATATTAAATTTTGAAACATTACCCAAATAAATAAAAAGGGCTTACTAATTTAAAACAAAAATCCTCCCGCAAAAGGGGAGGATTAATGATGTAAAAAATGTTTTATCTGTTATAAATTTGCTTACCAAACTTTTGCAAGCAGACTATCGGGTCTGCGCATCTTATCTCCCGGTTTGATATTAAAAGCTTCAAAAAACGGAGGGAAGTTTGAAAGCGGACCGATTACCCTGAAATATGCCGGTGTATGCGGATCGGTTTTTACCTGATTAAGCAAAGCATCATCCCGGTAAAGGTTATGCCAAATAGAAGCATAGGAAATAAAAAACCTCTGCTCGGGGGTAAATCCGTCAAGTTTATCAGTTTTGCCGGACTTTGTAAGCGCAATTTGAAGCGCGTCAAAAGCAACGGATAGTCCGCCGAGATCGGCAATGTTTTCGCCTAAAGTTAATTTGCCATTAATGTTAACGCTGTCGAGCACAACGTATTTGCTAAATTGTTCTTCAATCACTTTTGTTTTTGCATCAAATAACTGCTTGTCTTTTTCAGTCCACCAGTCAGCCATATTTCCTTCCGAATTAAACTGTCTTCCCTGGTCATCGTAGCCGTGCGTAATTTCGTGTCCTATTATCATGCCCATTGCGCCGTAATTTACAGCATCGTCTGCATCCGGATTAAAAAACGGAGGTTGAAGAATTCCTGCCGGAAAAACTATTTCATTGTTTATCGGGTGATAATATGCATTAACTGTCGGCGGAGTCAATCCCCATTCAGATTTGTCAACAAGCTTTCCAACCTTTTTCATATTGCGGTTAAATTCAAAAATAATTGCTCTCATCACATTCTGAACATAAGAATCTTTGCTGATTTCAAGCTGCGAATAATCGCGCCATTTATCGGGGAAACCTATTTTCTGAACAAGCTTGTCAAGTTTTTTAAAAGCCTGTTTTTTGGTTTCTGCGCTCATCCAATCAAGATTTTTAATTCTTTCGCGGTAAGCCAGACGAAGATTATTTACAATTTCATTAGCTTTAATTTTTGCAGATTGCGGGAAATGTTTTTCAACATAAAGCTGACCAAGCGCTTCGCCTAAAGCTGCATCCGTGGATTCCGCAATTCTTTTCCATCTTGGTTTAAGTTCCTTTGTTCCCATCAAAACTGTTTGGTAGAAATAAAAATCCTGATTCACAAATTTTGAACTTAAATAAGGAGCGGTTGCGTTTATTAAATGCCAGCGCAGGTATGTTTTCCAGTCCTCGATACTTTCTTTTTCAAGCAGCCCGCTGAGTTTTGCAAAGAAATCGGGCTGGGCAATGATAAAGTATGCCGGATTTTTAACGCCGATTGTTTCGAAATATTTATCCCATTTGATATTAGGGGTTTCCTTATTCGCTTCTTCAATGGTGCGTTTATTGTACCATTTAGTATATTCGCTCAAAGCGGTTTTTGTCCACGATGCTTCAGCTAATTGAGTTTCAATTTTGTTTACAGCAGCTGCATTTAAATTTGCTTTTACGGAATCATCTCCCATAAACTCGAACATTTTTTTAAGATGCTTAAGATATTCACTCCGGTATTTATCATAAGTTTCTCCCTTCTCAAAATAATAGTCTCTATCGGGCATACCCAAACCTGCTTGATAAAGATAAACTGTGTTCCGTTTGCTGTCTTTAAAATCTCCGTCAACAAAAAGAGTGAATAAAGAACCTGCACCTATTTGCTGCTGTTTTGCTGCAACAGTAACTACATCATCAATGTTTTTCACAGCATCAATTTCATCAAAATAATTTTTAAGCGGGGCAATGCCGCTTTTTTCAATCGAAACAGTATCCATTCCTGTTTTATAGAAATCGCCTACTTTTTGCGCGTTTGTACCTTGCTTATTTTCTTTCGCGCTTACTTCTTTAAGCAAAGCCAGCAACGCTTTTTTATTTGCATCGCGGATTTCTCCGAATGCATTCCAGCCGTTTTCACTTTCCGGGATTTTATTATTTTTTAACCAACCGCCGTTAGCATATTGATAAAAATCCTGCGCCGGGTCAGCTTTTAAATCCATATTCTGTAATGCAATCCCCGATTTTTCTTTACTGCAGCCGTAAAAAATTAAGAAACAACTGGCGAACAACAATAATTTTTTCATCCTTTCCTCAAGTTTATTTATTGTAAAATTATCAGAATAATTTGAATTAGCAAAATATGTCTTTGACGAATAATCAGGAATTAAGTTATGTAATTTTTTTAAGAATTATGGAAAACTTTTATATTGTTAATAAAGGGTAATGCTTTAGAATATAGAACTTGCATTTTATTTAAATCCGGATTTAACCTGTTTGTTAATAAACCCAAATCCGCCATTAGAAAATAAAATAATGGCGGAACGACTAACAAAATCTATACATTCTTGAGAAACAGAATGTATGATTTTCTAAGTCGGGGTTACCCATTTCGGTCAAATATACTTGGTATTT
>JAAYAN010000248.1 GCA_012719345.1 Ignavibacteria bacterium
ACCTTTCCAAGTCTAGCATAACACACCACTGTAACGGGCGTCCAGCTTTATTTTGAGAAAAATATTTTTAAATGTTCTTTACAGCCCTTTATTTTTCTATACCTTATTTTGATGCTTCAGCTCTGATTATTAGTGTAGTTATAAAAAGACTGACTTAGCGAACTTCCATTTATGCATATAATCAGTAATTTTTTATTATGTATTATAACTGTAGACTGTAGTAGTTGACCGGCTCCAAAAGTGCCGGAAATGTTCAAACCGGGTATATTTAAATCGTTGTGCTGATATATTTTAAAATATAATGAGAGTTATGCAAGATAAAAAAGACCAAGGGCGGCTTTGCTTAGGTTTTACTAAGAAGAGAGCTTCAAACTTTAAAGGACTCCTAAAAAGTAAAGGGGGATGGTTTGTAGTCACTGGAAAAGGCAAGTAATGGAAACGAGAATTTGGAGAAAAGCAAAAACTATTACCACAAAATATATAAGAATGAACCTTTGAGAAAACAGCGAAAGGGTTTTTTTCAGTTAATTTGGCGTTAATCCGTTTTCGTAAACTGGAGTTTTGGACAGTAAAACAACCAAAAACCGGAACTAATAATTACAGGTAATTGATTATACAAAAATTTGTTTTGCAATGTGATTTCTTCGAATGTTCTAAAAATTAATTACAGGGCAGGACGGGAATACAATATAAGCTATATCGTATTCCTGTCCTGCCCTGGCTCTTCAAGACACTTTGCAAGTTGCTTCAAAACCACCTACGAAGGTTCTTAAAATAGGGCTTCGTCAGCGCTTCTAAAGAAGGGGGGCAAAAAGGCACGGAATTCACTCCGTCAGCGACTTTGGAGTAGCTGCTTAGAATGCTTTTACTGATTTTTGTCAGCGTGATTTTACTGAAAAAAGAAAAAAGAATAAGTGAAAAGCTGTTTTAGTCAGTAAAAAACTGATGAAAAGAGGGAAAAATGTCGCCCTACTTTCCAAATAAGAAATCCAGTATTGATGCACCTTAAACCTCCCTCCTGCCAAAGTTGTATTCTTCCGGCTGTTGTCCTACTGTACCGAAAGACACTGTTTTTTGCATTTGTCGGGTTGGGTGTTTTTGGCAAGCAAAACTGCCACTTTCAAACCACCCCTACAGTTTGATGCCCGGTAAACTAAAGGTAGTTTTTATTATCTTTCAGCCTTGGAAATAAAAAGGGTAGGCTTTGTTGCACCTACCCTAACAATTTTAAGATAACTGTCATGCTAAACATTCAATTTCTTTTGCAAGTTGTTTTTTGCATTTTTTCTAATTTGATTTGCATACTTAGAATTTTTCAAATCAACTAATTCGCTTAATATATCAATTGGTGTAGAAGGATTTTGAGCTATTGCATTCCAATATTTTGGATTATTCATATTATAATATTTTCTTATAATTCTTTCTCTTTTTACCGATCTTAATTTTAAAGAAATTTTTTCCTCAATAAATGCGTTCTTTAAATCATCAAACGAAGTATTTGAAAACAATAGCTTTCTGAGTTCTCTTTGCTTATCAATATCAGGACATTTTAAATTTATTAAGGTTTCCCATAGCCATTTATTATTACTGAATTTCTTTAAGAATTCCTTAAATTCTAATGTAGAATACTTATTATTTAAGCAATATCGTTTGCCTAATGTTAATACAGCTTCATCAACATCGTCAACTAACTTCCATAAATAAATATCATCCAGAGAATGGTGTCCTAATGCTAATAGTGCAATTTTATTATCAATAAGATAATTGAGGATTTTTTCTGTTAGTGAATTTGTGTGAATGTAGTTCAAAATACTATTCCAGAACTTTTCTTCAATATCTGTTTGGGATAACTTATTCTTAATATGAGTTAACAATGATTCCTTTATAATTAGTCTTTCATAATTTTCTAGGGAAAAATATACACCATACTCGCTGTGGAATATTTCGTTTAAATTCTCAATTGAAGTTTCATTAACAAACTCTAACCAGTCAATAATATTTTGAAATTTCATACAATCACCACTTTCACTATTTAGTATTATTTAAATTGTTGTTTAAACCACTTTTGAAGTTTCTTAATTGTTTTTTTGACGACAGGTAAATTGTTGTCAATTACTCTTTTTTGTTGTGGTGTTAGTTTAAATCCTTTTGTAGGTTTACCATTTGGCCCAATATGAGAAACTGGTCCACCACCGTTAACATGTAAATGTACAGGGTTTGCATGATCATTACCTGCATATACATGCTCAATCCGAACCCCATTTTCCTCAACAACTACAGATTGTGGCAAGTCAGTTCCTTGCGGGGTTTTATTTAATTCCTTCTTACTATATCGGCCACCATATGTCAATTCATCGTACTCTTTAGTTATTAGTTTTCCATTAGGTCCAGGAACCTTGTCACCAACTCCCGCAGATACATCATCCAGCTTGTTTAAAACTGTCATTTCATTTTTGTTTGGCAGTGAATCAATATATTTCAATGCATCATCTGAAAAATCACTTAAACTGCTTGGTATATTTTTGAAGGCCGACTTAAAATTATCTACGCTTTTATTTATTTGGTTCAAGCTTGAGGCTGATGTATCTGCATTGGCTACCAATGTTTTGGCAAGCTGTTTCATCCCCCTGCCCGGATCATATAAATCATCCAGTTTTGATATATGTTTTAAATTTTTTACCTGTTTGAGATCATCTATCAGCATTTCCGGACCTACAAAAAACTGCAAAGCTTCACAACTTAAATAACCTGCCCATTCATATTTTTTCTCTTCAGAAGATGTTTCCCATGTATTTCTAGCCGCAACAGCTATTTGTTCTACTGCTTCATCCTTAAATGTAATCCCTCCAAATGGTGAATACTCAAGCATTGGCGCAATAGTTCTTCCTGCTTGAATAGTATCATTAATTTGGCCAATTTCCTTTTGAATTTGCTTTTTGGGACTTAATAATAATGGTATCCCTCTGTTTTTTATCTGTCCATTAATACTCAGACTATCAGCAAACTCAGCCAAATCCATAATACTATTTCCAAAGCCTTTTGCAAATCCCTTTGCATTCTTTTGCCATTGCGGAGTTTTTTGATCCTTCCAGTACTCTTCTGCATCACCTTTACCAGGAATGTAAAAGTGTCCAGTCGGATCATAGTAAATCAATGGATTATTTGCACAATATGTATACAAATTCAAGCTCAACGGATCATTAATGTCCCCTGTATATGTATCCTCCTGCAAGAACCTTGC
>JAAYAN010000283.1 GCA_012719345.1 Ignavibacteria bacterium
AGCGGTTTGCGATGACCAAGCGTTATCCGATCGGAATAGTCGGGCTCATTCCGTCTTGGAATTTCCCGATGGGACTGGCGGGATGGAGGGTTTTTCCGGCGCTTTTTTGCGGTAATGCCGTGATCATGAAATCGGAAGAAAATACACCGGAAAGTGCTCACTGCATAACTGAAATTCTTGATGAAGCGGGTTTGCCGAAAGGTGTTCTTAATCTTATTCATGGCTTGGGAAGCGAAGCGGGGGATGCGTTAGTCAACCATCCCGGAGTATCAATGATTTCATTTACGGGTTCGAGTAAGATCGGAAGCCTTGTCGGAGTTAATTGCCTGAAAAAATTGGCTAAGACCTCCTTGGAGCTTGGCGGTAAAAATGCAGTGATAGTTATGGATGATGCCGACATCAATCTGGCCGTCAACGGGGTTGTCGCCGGAGCCTTTTCCCTATCTGGCCAGCGTTGCACTGCCACAAGCCGTCTGATTTTACAGGATGGCATTTACGATTTTTTTATGGAAAGGCTCCTTAACGCCACTGGTAAGTTAAAGATTGGCCCTGGTAGCGACGATGCTTCCGATGTGACACCCTTGATTAGCAAGGTTCAATGCGAACGTATATTGAACTGGATAGAACGGGCAAGGGAAGATGGTGCTAAAGTGATCCGAGGCGGGGAAAGATTGGAAGGTGGTGTTTACGATAAGGGGTATTATATCAATCCGACTATTATTATTGATGCGTTGCCTGATTCCTCAATAGCCAGAGAAGAAATTTTTGGGCCGGTACTCGTGGTTTTTCGCGTCCAATCGTTTGACGAAGCGGTTAAAATTGCGAATAACGCGCGTTACGGTTTATCAGCTTCGTTGTTTACCAAGGACTTGAATAGAGCTTTCACTTTCTTTGATGATATCCAAACTGGGGTTTGCTATATTAACGCACCAACCTATGGCGGAGAACCACATATGCCGTTTGGGGGCGTAAAAGATTCCGGACTTGGCTACCGGGAGGTTGGCTGGGCCGGAGTCGAAGCTTATTCGGAAGTTAAAACAATATACGTTGATTACAGCGCGAAAATTCAGACAATTCAAGAAAAAAAATAATTTTTTGAGCTCAATGGTAAATATATCTTTTGTTGATAAAAAAGAAATTGATCGGATAATTAATGCTGTTACAGATAAAAATTCCAGACTTGATATTTTGGCTGATATCTGCCGCCTTAATGCGCTTTCCGCGGTCAAGAAAGCTGGTTCCGGCCATCTTGGGTCCAGCTTCTCGGCAATGGAAATTATGGTTGCGATGTATTTTTCAGAATTGAATTTGACTCAAGCAGGATTAAAAAATAAAGACAGGGATATTTATTTTTCTTCAAAGGGTCATGATTGTCCAGGGCATTATTCCGTGCTTATGGCTGCTGGAATTTTGCCATTTGAAAAATTGATTAACTTGAGGCGCTTGGGAGGATTGGACGGTCATCCGGATGTCGCGATTCCTGGAATGGAGGCAAACACCGGCTCTTTGGGGATGGGCATTTCCAAAGCCAAGGGAATGGCGATTGCAAAGAAAATGAAAGGTAGCGGCGGTCGGATATTTGTGATGTTGGGCGATGGCGAACTCCAGGAGGGTCAGATATGGGAATCATTGCAAACCACCGTTGCCCAGAAAGTAAGCAATATTACCGCAATTGTTGATTTTAACAAAATTCAGACCGATCGTCCGATTGCCGCGAATGTTGACTTGGGCGATTTGGAAAGTAAGTTCCGAATTTTTGGTTGGCACGTTGAACGTTGTAACGGTCACGATTTTGCCCAGCTTCAGGAAGCATTTGAAAAATTAAAACAAATTGTCAATAAGCCTAAAGTTTTGATTGCCGATACTGTCAAAGGTGAAGGCGTGTCGTTTATGGAAGGTGGCGAAATTGTGAAAACCGGATGCGGAACATACAAATGGCATTCCGGCGCTCCGCAAGATGATGACTATACCAGGGGTTTTTCTGAAATTCTGGATAGAATCAATAAAAAACTTTCCGGGTTTGGCTCGGCTCAGTTAGAATTGAAAGATGTGGAAAAACGCGAATCCAGAGTCCACTTGAAAGATATTGCCGAGAAGGTCGTTAATGCATATGCGGATACCCTGGTTAGGTTGGGCGCGGAGAGAAAAGATATTGTGGTTCTGGACGCCGATCTTGCGTGTGATTGCGGGCTACGCCCGTTTGAGCAGGCATATCCGGATCGCTTTATTGAACATGGTATTGCCGAACAGGATATGGTTTCGACTGCCGGCGGCCTCGCCAAGCAGGGTTTTCTTCCCATTGTGAATTCCTTCGGCGTCTTTCTCTCATCGCGTTCCAACGAACAAATTTACAATAATGCCACCGAACTGACAAAAATAATTTATGTTTGCCATTATTCGGGCATGATACCGGCTGGACCCGGTAAATCGCATCAGAGCGTGCGCGATATCTCGCTTTTTGGCGCATTGCCGAATATGATTATCATTGAGCCGGTTAACGCGACTGAGACGAAAGCCGCTCTTGAATGGTGTGTG
>JAAYAN010000249.1 GCA_012719345.1 Ignavibacteria bacterium
ACTTCGGGATAATTGTTGGTTTGGAGTTTTTCACATATCTTAAGGGCTGTTGTTGGATGATATGAAGGTTGCATAATCAAAGCGATAATCTGATCTTTCATTTCATTCACCCCCTTAATCATAGATAAAAAAGGCCCATCGGCCTTTTTAGCATATAATAGTCAATTAATTCAAAATCATTAACAATAATGATGATACAAAGAATACAGCTGCAAGACCTGTTGTAATATAGTTGACAGTCTTTTCAAAACCTCTTTGTTTCATTTTAGCACGATCTGATTTTTCACCAGAGAATGTGTTCATCGCATCTTCTTTTGGGTTTTGTAAAACGATTATTACTATTAATAAAACAGAAATGACTAATAAAATATAATCTAACCAAATCATAATGGCCTCCGTTTATTTGATATTTTTAACGTGTTTATTATACCACAACGTATTATAATAAGCAACAATAAGCATAATAATTTTTTAGCGCTTGTTTTTATGGGAAATTGTAATATCTAATGCAACAAAAATAAAACCCACAATTTTCTTGTGGGATAGGATATTTCTTTTGAAGTTCCATTAATAGTGTGCTATTATTAGGTTGCACAAAAAATAGAAAGGCACACAACTATGGAACATTTTAATTATACACAAAATGAAAAAAATAATCAATTCATAAATAAAAGAACTTTTTCACATTTATCACAAAAAGATCGAATCTTAATTCAAAAATATTTGGTTCTTAAAAATGATAAAAATTATAAAGGGCCTAAAATAACTATTTCTTTTATTGCAGGAAAAATAGGTGTTAATAAATCAACAGTATCTCGTGAAATTAAAAAAGGTACATATCATGATTTTCACTATCTATATGGCAGCCCTAGATCAAGATATCTCGCAAGTTTTGGTCAAGGAGTGGCTGATAAAAATAAAGCTAGATCGCATTATAAAACCAAACTCAAACCTGGATGTGATGAATTGAAAGAACTTGCCTATTATATCAACCATAATGCTGATCCATTGACTGCTTTAGCTATTTATCAGGAAGCTCATGGTTGTAAGTTCCCTGTTTGTGAAAAAACAATATATAACTATTTTCACAAAAAAATATTACCAATTAAACGTGGGAAAATGACGCAAAGAAAAATATATGTCAAACATGAAAAAGTTCAAAAAATGACTCAAAAAGGTGCTAATATATCGGAACGACCTCTAGTTTGCAATGATAGATTAGAGTTTGGACACTGGGAAGGGGATTTAATAGTTGGTGCCAAAGGAAAAAGCAAAGAATGTTTATTTACGATAATTGATCGGTTTTCTCGGTTATACTTAGCTTTTAAGATTCCAAATAAGAAAACAGAGTCAATCGTAAACTTATTAAATAACATTGAAACTACATTATCTACTAATATATTTAAATCGATTTTTAAAACAATTACATTCGATAATGGAAATGAATTTTCCGATTTCAAATCGATGGAAACATCCATTACTGGAACTCAAAGATGTCAAATATTTTACGCGAATCCATATAGTTCATGGGAGCGTGGTTCAAATGAAAATGGAAATAAAATGATGCGAAAATATTTTCCAAAAGGAACAGACTTTTCAATAGTTTCTAATCAAGCTATATTGAATTCAACAAATATGATAAATTACAGTATTAGAAAAAAATTACATAATCAAAGTTCAGTCGACAAAATAAAAAAGACTAATGTAGAAATTATAAACCACATTAGTCTTCTTGGATTAAAAAATCCTTACATAAAATTAAAAAATAACTTTAATAATTTGTAATACTATTAATATAATTTTTGTTGCATTTCAAATTACAATTTAGCGATTTACCTTCTTCGGAAACTCCTTGAATAATTGAAAATTGTTATTGAAATAGCACCCGATTTGTGGTATAATATTATGAGAGGTGATGAGATGAATGCTTTATCATTGATTATAATCGGTATCTTCATTGTCGCTTTAATAATAGGGGCTTGGAAAGGTTTTATCAAAATCTTTTTAGGTAAATTAAAAGGTATTTCATGTCTTTTAATCTCTTATTTTGTTGCGAAACCAGTGGGCATACTTCTTTTTAAAACAATCATAGGAACGAAAATCACTGGCTATGTAAGCGATAAATTGCTTAATGCTGATGAAATCTTTAGTGAAATCATCACAACCGAAAACCAAGCACAGTTGATTTCTGATGGCTTGGCGAAGCTCAAAATCCCATCTTTTATGCATGGTGTTATTAACAAAATGTTTGATGAAAATATCATCGCTGAAGGCTTAAAACTCGCTAATTATTTTGGCGGTGCGATTGCTAAACTGTTGACAATTGTGATTGGTTTTATCCT
>JAAYAN010000021.1 GCA_012719345.1 Ignavibacteria bacterium
AGGGAGAATCGGAAGATGCTACGAAAGAAAAAGATGCGGCCTTTGCCAAAATGGATAAATGGATGAGCGACTTTTACGCTGTTGCCCGCATTGCATTGGAAGACAAACCGCAGCTACTCGAAGCCCTCGGTAAAATTGTAAAAAGCTGATAAAACTCTGTGGTTTAACACGAGCCCCTTCAAACCACAGAGTAACACAGAGTCCGGCACAGTGTTTCACGGAGGAGGAAAATAAATTCTTTTGTTATCCAATTAAGAAAGAGAAAGCAGTTAATAAAAGCCAAACACTTTAAGTTGTAATAAAAAAACAAAAACTCAGTGCAACTCCGTGGAAAACTCTGATAAACTCAGTGGTTAAACAAAACCACTTCAAACCACAGAGTTACACAGAGTCCGGCACAGAGTTTCACGGAGGAGGAAAATAAATTCTTTTGTTATCCAATTAAGAAAGAGAAAGCAGTTAATAAAAGCCAAACACTTTAAGTTGTAATAAAAAAACAAAAACTCATTGCAACTCCGTGGAAAACTCTGAGAAACTCTGTGGTTAAACACAAGCACCTTTAAACCACAGAGTAACACAGAAAATATCGCCGAATAATAAAAAGTATCTAACCGCAGCAATCTTTTGTTTGCATTTAAGTTAAAATTAAAAGAAATTAAGCCTTGTAAATTAACTCACTTAGCAAATAAAATTTTTACAGAGGTTTTATGTTTACAATAAAATTTTTAGCAAAACTTTTTTCTATACTCCGTTCCGGTGCATCTCCGGCGCAGATTTCCTGGGGAATAGTTTTCGGAATGATTATGGGGCTCACTCCGGTTTTAAGTCTGCACAACCTCGTTCTTGTTTTTTTAATGATAATCTTCGAAATCAATATTTCGATGGCGCTATTCTCAATGGCAATCTTCAGCGGAATAGCATATATTTTCGATCCCTATTTTCACAGTCTGGGCTACTACATACTTGTAGATGTTGGAAGTATGCAGGAAACCTGGAATAATTTTTACAACATCCCAATTTTAGCCCTTTCCCGCTTTAACAACACAATTGTTATGGGAAGCCTTGCAGCATCTCTTGCGCTCGTAATTCCCGTTTTCTTTTTGGGAAAACAATTTGTAGTTGTTTACCGGACCAAAGTTGATCCTTACGTAGAAAAATGGAAAGTTATGAAAATGATAAAGAGTTCAAAATTTTACGAAATTTACACAAAAATAAGCGAGTGGAGGGGATAATGTTCAGAAAAAAAGGAATTATCGGGCTTCTGATTGCTGTTGCTCTCTTTTTCGTACTTGCTTATTTTTTGACCGATAGCTGGCTGGAAGCGCGGCTTGAAGATGCAGGGACTGCAATTATCGAAGCAAAAGTCGAGTTCGACAATGTGGATTTTTCATTCCTCGATGTTAAAATTACGTGGGACAGACTTCAGGTTACAAATCCATCAAGCACAATGCGCAATATAATTGAAACCGGCAAGTGCAGTTTCGATATGGAGTTTTGGCCTCTTTTTTCGGGTAAAGTAATTGTAGAAGATTTTTCTGTTACAAATATCCGCACAAATACTCCGCGTAAAACCGACGGCAGTATTCCGGGAGCTAAAAAATCGAAAACCGGCGGGTCTGATTTTTTCGAGTCCATAAGCGATCGTCTTGAAGACGAAATTAAAGATGAACCTCTCTACAGATTATCGCAGTTAAAGGGTGAAATTGATGTTGACAGTATTCTTTCTATTCTAAATATTCAATCCCCCGATAAAATTGTTAAACTCGAAAAAAGTTTTGAAGAAAGATTTGACAAATGGAACAACAGGCTGGATACAAAAAATTACGAAGCAAAAATTAATGGCATCATTTCGCAGGTTAACAGCATTGATGTAAACAATATAAAATCTGTTGATAAAGTTCTGGAAACAATTAAAACCGTAGAGCAGATTAAAAGCCAGTCCGAAAGTCTTGTTAATGAAACAGTTACAGTAAAAAACGATTTTGTAAATGATTTTAATGCCACCAGAGATAGTCTTTTACAGATTGACGATTGGATTAAAGCCGATTTTCAATCAGCTTTGTCACTTGCCAAACTTCCTGAATTCAGCACCGATAAAATAGGAAAAATCTTATTCGGCCGCGAAGTTGTGGATAAATTCAATTCCTATATGAATTATGCCGAAATTGCCCGCCGCTACAAAGAAGAATATCTGCCCAAGCCCGAAAAAGATCCTTCTCCGCCGAGAATGGAAGGACAGAATATTCACTTCACCGAAAAAAATGCGCGTCCTAAGTTCTGGATAAAACAAATTATTATTAACGGATTTACCGAAAGCAATATTTCTATTGAAGGAAATGCGTTTAATATTGTATCCAATCAAAATACCATCGGCAAACCTACAACTTTCGAAATAGGCGGAAGTTCAGAAACTGGTGCAAAAGTGGCTCTTAACGGTCTGCTGAATTATATGGGAAATATTCCCAACGAAAATTTCAAATTCAAATACGATGGATTTTCGATGAACAGCACAAATCTTATAAAATCGAGATTTCTGCCTGAAAAAATCGATAAAGGTGTCGGCTCGGTATTTACAGAAGTTGATATCCGCGGAAAATATATTAAAGGCACAGTTGAATTTTCGTCTAACAATCTTATTTTTGCAACTTCTGCTGCAGAGCCGAAAAACAAGATAGAAGAAATAATACTCGAAATTTTGATGAAGATTGACCAGATTAACTTTGTTGCAAAGCTCGAAGGAAGTGAAAGCAATTTCAAATTTTCGCTCGATTCTAATTTGGATGAAATGATTTATAACAATATTAAAGCTAAAATAAGCGGTGAACTTGAAAAAGCCAAAGAAAAACTCCGTCAGGAAATAAATAAGCAAGTTGCAAAATACCGCGCCCAGGCGGAAGGTTTTATCAACAAACAAAAAGCTGCGCTCGAAGAAAAAGTAGCAGCAATTACGGCACAAGTTGATAATTATAAAAACCTTATTGAAACAAAAAAACAAGAACTTGAACAAAAGAAGGCAGAACTTCAGAATCAGGGTATAAATAAATTAAAAGGATTAATAAAGCAAGGAAATTAAATGTTAGCTCTCGAAGTTAAAAACCTCACTAAAACTTTTGACGGAATAAAAGCGGTCGATTCGGTTTCTTTTGTTATTCCCGAAGGAAGCGTTTTCGGACTTATAGGACGAAACGGCGCCGGGAAAACTACAACTATCAGAATGATGATGAATATTTATCTACCCGATTCCGGCGAGGTTTTGCTTCGCGGTGTAAAAGTGGGTCAGGAATTCCGTGATAAAGTCGGTTACTTACCCGAAGAACGCGGACTTTACAAAAAGATGAAAGTCCTTGAAACACTTTTGTTTTTTGCCGAACTTAAAGGGAAAAAAGGCAAAGCAATTGAAAAATCGGCTATGGAATATCTTGAACGATTTGAGCTTACCGACAGGAAAAACAGCAAGATTGAAGATCTATCCAAAGGCAACCAGCAAAAAGTTCAGTTTATTGCAACAATTCTGCACGATCCGGAATTTATAATTCTCGACGAACCTTTTTCGGGGCTCGATCCTATAAACACAAATATGCTTAAAGAAATAATACTTGAACTGAAGCGGAAAAATAAAGTAATCATTTTTTCAACGCATTTAATGGAATTTGCCGAAAAAATGTGCGATCATCTTGCAATGATTGACCGCGGAAAAATTATTTTAAGCGGCTCGATAAATGATATTAAAGCCCAATATGCTAATTGCAATGTAAGTTTAAATTACGAAGGCGATATTTCTTTTCTTAAAAGTCTTCCGTTTGTCGAAAAAATAAACGACTTTGGAAATACAACCGGAATAAAAGTTAAAGCGAATGAAAATATTGACGACCTTTTAAAGGCGCTTGTTGCCAACAATATCAAAATCAAAAAATTTGACGCGCACGATATTTCACTGCACGAAATTTTTATTGAGCGGGCAGGAAAAGATGCTGTTACAGATCCAGCCGCGGAGATGGGAGATGCTTAACCACCGTGTAATTTCCGTAATTAAAAGAGAGTTAAAAGAGAAACTTTTAAGCAAATCTTTCATAATAATGACTGCATTGGTACCTGTTTTAATGTTCGGTGTAATTGGGTTTCAAGTTTTTTTACAGATGTACAACTCAGATGACGCTATGACTTTAATTATTGCTTCCAATTCTGAGGAACTTAACACTCAAGTTAAAAATGAGCTTTCTGCGGAAGATTTTATTAAAAGCGGGCATTATAAAATTGACTATGCAGTTGTTGAAAAAGAAAACTTCAGCAAATACTTGGATTCCATCAAAAAAAATCTTTTTTCCGAAAAGATAAACGGGCTGATTTATATTCCGGACAGTTCTTTTAAGAATAAAGATTTGCAGTATTATTCTAAAATTTCGAAGAATCAGGAAGTATTTAATAAACTTAACAAACCGATTAACAATGCTTTAATTAACATTTATTTCAAAGGGAAAAGCCTTACAGAAGATGAAATCGGCTATATACGCTCCAGCGTTGAATTCAGTTCTTTCCGCATATCATCCGACCAGATTGAAAAAGAGGGATACGGAAATCAGATTATATCTTTTTTGTTGAGTTTTCTGCTTTATCTGAGTTTGATAATTTTAGGTCAGACGATGCTGCGCAATGTTGTTCAGGAAAAAAGTAATAAAGTTGCCGAAGTTCTTCTTTCCTCTTTAAGCGCTAAAGAACTAATGTCTGGCAAAATTGCCGGCACAACTGTTACCGGTGTAATTCAAATGATAATTTGGTTGCTGCCTGTAATATTTACGGCTTCAACAAGCTGGTTTATGCTTCCGCAGGAATTGCTTTTCTCTATCAGTCTTTACAAAATTTTATTCTTCATAATAACTTACAGCCTGGGGCTGGTTACATATTTAGGTCTTTTTGCTGCTGCCGGCGCAATTGTTGATAACGATCAGGATGCTCAATCGATGATTTGGCCTGTTATGATATTAATTATGATTCCTTTTTTTATTTCAATTTCGCTTCAAAGCAACCCGGGCAGTATTATTGGAAGAGTTTCTTCCCTCGTACCTTTTGCTTCACTTATTGTAATGCCAGCACGCATAGCTTTAGTAGATGTTCCGGTATATGAAATTCTTTTAAGCGTTTTTATTAATATTCTCACCTTGATTTTTGTAGTAATTATCTCCGGAAAAATTTACAGATTAGGAATTATTGCAACAGGGAAAAAACCTTCTCCGAAAGAGCTGCTTAATTGGATAAAAACAAGCAAATGATAATTCTTAAAGCATAAAAGATAAGACTATGGAAGATAAAATAATTTTAAATGGACTTATAGAAAAGCTTGATAAAGATTTCGAAATTTCCGACGGATTAATTGAAATTAATGACTCCGGAAAATATTTAGAGGATATCAGAAAACATTTAATTGAAAAGATTATTGAGCAAATGGAGAAAAATTTTGAACGCTTTCTTAATACCCTTTACAGAATTGATTTAGATGAAACCAAACTAAGTGAAATTCTTGCAACACACGCCGTTGCTGATATACCGGAAATTATTGCCGATATGATTATTGAAAGACAGATGCAGCGTGTAAAAACCCAGCTTCTTTATAAACAAGGCAAACTGTAAATTATTTTTGACACTACCAATTATTTTGCACCGGATTTTATCCTTAATTTTTTCCTGAAAACGAGTGCAAATAATCTTCCCCTTCAATTTTAACGCTTAATCAAAACATTCAATTTATTATTGTGATTAAACTCAACCAAACTTCAAAACTAAGTTTTTTGGCACTCTAATTGGGTTTAGTTCTCAATAAAAGAAAAGGATATTAAAATGAATAAGCTTACAGTTGATATTTTTATTTCCTCTCTTGAAGACATTGAAATGGCAAAATACCAGATTTTATCGGTACTAAAACAATACAGTAAATTATTCCATCAGAATAAAATTTATCCGTACCTGGCTGAACTTATTGAAACCGGTTACATCCTTGCAAAAATGGTTGAACAGAAACCGGATCTCGGAAATACTTCGTGGGACGACCTCATTCAAATTAATCTTGAAAATACCTCCGAAAAATACGACTCAATCTTTTTAACTGCCGATGAGCTGAATGAATTTTTCAATCTTGTAAACTGGGCTCTTCCTTTAATTGAAGAAATTGTTGACGAAGGAAAGATTATTTACGATTTCGTTGAAGAAAACATAGATATTCTTCACGAAAATTCTGTTGATGGTGCACAGGAAAAAGGCTATTTTATTATTCCTGATAATAAATATGATATTCTTAATGTATATTATTTTGAACTTCGCGACCAAATTACTGGGCAACGCCAATATCATCAGCTCGATACTACGCATATAGATACTTTATCGAAAGTTGAAGCAAGTAAACAATCGTTTTCGGAATTAATTAAAAATTACGTTTTTGAGCCTGATAAGCCTGCTTTTTATTTCAGAACTGAACTCGACTTTCCTTTTGCAGAAACTTTATTACCGATTGTAAAGAGAAAATTAACTGAAAAAATTGCAGTTTTCTGATCTCTCATTTTGATAACTGCGGTTTCAAAAAGAAACATTCCTCTATTTTTCTTCAAATCATTATTGTTTTTTTTAAACATTTTTATATGTTTGTTAGAACAATTTACGGACAATTATGAAATCGAAACCGGCAATTATGATTTTTATCACTCTGTTGACGTTATTTTTAATTGTTTCGTGTTTCCCCGATAAATCATACGAAGACAGTCCCTCAGGATTTTTTACCGGAATCTGGCATGGCTGGATTGCCCCTCTTTCCTTGATAATCGGGTTTTTTGATAAATCAGTAAGAATTTACGATGCGCACAATACCGGCTGGATGTACGATTTAGGATTTTATATTGCAATAATTTCCGGATTCGGCAGCCTTTCACTTTTTCGCAGCAAAAAAAAGAATGATTAACAATCAATGGAGGATTAATGGAAGAAACAAATTTTGACCAAAACAAACCGCCTCAGCAAAGCACAAACAACCGCGATCAGAATATGTTTGCAATGCTTTGCCATCTTACTGCACTTTCGGGATTAGTCATTCCGTTTGGCAATATTATCGGTCCGCTTGTTATCTGGCTGATGAAAAAGGATGTTTATCCGGTAGTTGATGATCAAGGGAAAGAATCTTTGAATTTTCAGATAAGCATTTTTATTTATCTTATTGCTTCGGCAATACTTATAATTATACTTATTGGAATTATATTGATGGTTGCGGTCGGTGTTTTTGCAATTGTGATGACTATAATTGCTTCAATTAAAGCTAACGAAGGGGTAAAATACCGTTATCCGCTTTGCATAAGATTAATTAAATAAACAGAGCTTATTCCGGCAGATTTCAATTTACGGTAAATTTTTGTTTAATTTGTTTTTTAAATAATCAATTAAAGTAAATATGTATCTGCCGGCAACAGTTTCCGAAATAAAAAAACTTGGATGGGATAAGCCGGATATTATTTTTGTATCCGGCGATACCTACATTGACAGCCCCTATATTGGCATTTCTCTTCTCGGTAAATTTCTCACAGCTAAAGGTTTTAAAGTTGCAATTATTGCCCAACCCGATCTTTCCAACGATAAAGACATTTCGATTTTTGGCGAGCCTGCTTTATTTTGGGGAGTCACTGCCGGAAGCGTAGACTCGATGGTTTCCAATTATACCGCGCTCAAAAAAAAGCGCAAAAGCGATGATTTCACCCCTGGTGGAATAAATAACCTCCGACCCGACAGAGCATCTTTAATTTACACGAATCACATACGAAGATATTTTAAGGATACAAAACCAATTATACTCGGCGGGATTGAGGCAAGTTTACGTCGCGTTGCTCATTACGATTACTGGTCGGATAAATTAAGAAAATCAGTTCTGCTCGATGCAAAAGCCGACTATCTTGTTTACGGAATGGGTGAAAAGACAGTTCTTGAAATTGCCGAAAATTTACGTGACGGAAAGCCAATAAATAATATCAGGGGATTGTGTTTTCTTTCAAACCAGCCTAAAGATGGATTTATTGAACTGCCTGAATGGAACGAAATTAATTCGGACAAAAATTCGTTTATAAAAATGTTTAATATTTTTTACAGGAATAACGATCCGCTCATTTCGAAAGGACTTTATCAGAAATATGATAACCGTTATGTAATCCAGAATCCTCCGCAATTTTATTTAACTCAGAAAGAACTTGACGAAATTCATTCGCTTGAATTTGAACGGGATGTTCATCCTTTTTATGCAAAAAACGGGAAAGTTAAAGCGCTTGATACAATACAGTTTTCAATCCTTACACACAGAGGCTGCTACGGCGAATGCAATTTTTGCGCTATAACTGTCCATCAAGGCAAAACTATTCAAAGCAGGAGTGAAAGCTCAATACTAAGCGAAGCAGCCGAAATTTCAAAGCACAAGGACTTTAAAGGCATAATAAGCGATGTGGGAGGTCCCACTGCGAATATGTACGGATTTGAATGTGACAAAAAGTTGGAGCACGGTTCCTGCATTAAAAAAAGATGCGTTTTTCCGCAAACTTGCGAAAAACTTGAACCCGACCATTCAAAACAAATTGATTTACTTAAAAAACTAAGAAATACTAAAGGAATAAGAAAAATTTTCGTTGCTTCCGGTTTGCGTTACGATTTAATAGAAAATGATAGAATTTATGGCGATGAATATTTGCGCGAACTTGTTGAACATCATGTTTCGGGACAGCTTAAAATCGCGCCCGAACATTCGGACTCAAAAATTCTTTCGTTGATGGGAAAACCAGAAATTGATTCGATTTTCAGCTTCCGCGATAAATTTAACAAATATTCGGCTCAAGCCGGAAAGAATCAATTTCTTACTTATTATTTTATTGCAGCTCATCCCGGATGCACCGAAGAAGATATGAAAAAACTGAAAAATCTTTCTTCCGAAAAACTAAAAATAAATCCCGAGCAGATACAAATTTTTACACCCACTCCATCAACATATTCCACATTAATGTATTATACCGAAACTGACCCTTTCACCGGTGAAAAGCTGTTTGTTGAAAAGAATCATAGCGGTAAGGAAAAACAAAAAGAGATATTAACACATAAAACGAATGTATTTTTACCCGGAAATAAGAAAAACAGAAATGGGAAATAAAGTCTTTTTGGAAATAAAAAACAGAATCGCGGTTTTATCCTCAGCCGGAAAAAATCTGCTTATTGGAATAGGCGGCCCGGGAGGAACAGGCAAAACAAATTTTACAAAGCAAATGCTGGATTTTTTCCCTTCGAGCAGAATGATAAGTCTTGATGATTACCGGTTTTCGCGCGAAAGCAGAAAACAAAGCGGACTTAAAGGCTCCGATCCTTGCGCAAATAAAATAGAATTAATTAAGCAGCATTTAAATCTTATTAAAGAAAATTCTGCGTTTACTAAACCGGTTTACAACCCAGAAACAGGATGCGACAATGAAACTGAGCTTTTTAATCCTGCAAAAATAAATTTTATTGAAGGTGAATTAGTTTTTTTCAGCGGACTGGTTAATTATTTTGATTTATTGATTCACATCGATTCCGATAAACAAACCCAATTTAAATCGAGATTAAACCGCGATAAAGTTAATAAATCTTTATCGATGAGTGAAGTTCAAGAGATATTTCTTAAAAGCAATGTTGAAGATTACGAAAAACATTACAAACCGAATATTCAAAAAGCCGATATTCTGCTTTTTGCGGATAACAATTATAATATCAGTATTATAAAAAAATAATTTCCATTAATTTATTTTTTGAAAAATGCTTATTATTATCAACGAAAATTATTTCATTTTTTCTAATTAGAGAGATTCTAGATGGCTTCACCTACAAGCAAATTAGCAATTCTGTTTGCCGATATTTCGCGCAGCACGTATTTGTTTGAGCTTTACGGTGACGTGACTGCCAGACAGATTGTTGCCGAAACTCTTACAATTCTTGCTGAAATAACCCGAAAATATAACGGTTTTATAATTAAAACTATCGGCGATGAAATTTTTTGCACATTTGTGCGACCCGATCAGGCTTTTAAAGCTGCCTGCGAAATGAACCGCAGCCTTCACCGCGGAGTTCCCGGCTCTCAGGTAAAAATATCAATAAAAATAAGTCTGCATTACGGGCCTGTATTAATTGAAAATAATGACGTTTACGGAGATGCTGTTAATCTTGGCAGTCGAATTATGGAAGTATGCAAACCCGAACAAATATTAATTTCAACCTCAACCTTAGATTATTTGCCCGAACCATACCCTTCGCCGGTAAGAAATATAGGAAAGATACAATTCCGCGGAAAATTGGAATCTGTTGATATTTCAGAAATAATATGGCAGGAAGATACTTCTGCTTTAACAAAACACCCTACAATAATTAAAGAAAGGAAAAAAGAATTAAATATATTGTATCTGGAACTGACTTGCCGGAACAAGAAAGTTATTTTAACTAACGAAAACCAGATTTTCCATATGGGAAGATCGGAAAATAACGATTTAATAATTGATAAAGATTTAGTTTCGCGAAGACATGCTTACATCGAGTACCGGAACGGTAAATTTACTTTAGCCGACCGCAGCACAAACGGTACTTACGTTAAATACGATGCAGGCGAAAGCATTCTTGTTCAAAGAGAAGAAATTGTTTTATTCGGGGATGGAATTATCAGGCTGGGTGATGAAAAAGACGAAAAAGATCAAATACGTTTCAGCTGTAAAATTTAGCGCTTCTTTTCCAGAAACTTTACAAAATTAGTCTTCCACTTTAACGGATTTCTCCATTCACTCCAGAAACGCGAAATTGTTACTAGTTCAACTGGTTCATAAAATTTAAATAAATATAAAAAGAAAGGAAACGAGAGGAGTAGAATTGATTTTATGATAATCTCTAATGATGTTAAGTTGAAATTAATATTTTGTATAACAATGTAAAAGATAACTGATAAACTAAGAACTGTTATAATTTTGCTTACTTCATAATTTATTGGATATATCTTCTGCGATAATTTGTAAGATAAAACCGTATTCAGTATCATAACCAAACAAGTTGTTCCGGCAACTCCTACAATACCTATATACTTAGCAGCAACGATATAAAAGATAACTCCAATTACAAGAGAAATTGAACCAGTCCAAATATTGTACAATGTCTTTTTGGAAAAATGAAATCCCATTGCAAATATGAAACTCATTCCTTTGAAGATAAAAGAAAATAAAATAAACGGTATTACAGCTGATGCTTCAAAATATTCTTTACTTGATGAAATCATAATAAGAAACGGTCCGCTTAAAACAGCCAATATTAATACAGCATAAGTTATTATTAAAGTATAGTATGTGAGGACTTTTGAATAGAATCGTTTTGCATTATTTTCATTTAATTTTTTATAAGCGTATGGTAAATATCCAAGTTGAAATGATTGAATAAATACTATGTTAATCAAGCTTGCAACCCTGAAGCCCAAAGTATAAAGCCCAACATCAGAATCTCCCAGAATAAATTTTATGACATACTTGTCAATATTCGTCATTATCAGAATTAAAAAAGTTGAAATAATTAAGGGCCAAATAAATTCTATTATACTATTAAAGACCTTCCTGTCAAACAATAATTTAATCCGCTTTAATGTAAACGAAATTGAGAGTACAAATACAAGAAAGTATCCTGCCAACTGACTAATAAAAATGGATTCTATTTTCATTTCTGTATTTGTTAATAAGTAAACATTTAAACCAACAACTGTGGCAAATCTTGCTAAATTAATTAGTAAAAATCTTTTTGATTTTTCATAAAATCTTAGCAGACTTAATGAGAATTGATTAACAACTGCAATAAATGAAATAAATACTAAATAGTAGAAGTAATACGAATATTGCCCTGTATCAAAAAATAACATCGATAAATTTGAAGTAAAAGGAAGAAATGAAAATAATACGATGGATAAAATAATAATAAGCGGGAAAAAAGCTGTGGAAATTATTTTTTCTCTTTCCACCTCGCTTTTTGTGTTTGCACACCAGCGCATTACTGCTGTGTGAGAGTGTAATGAAAGCAAATCAATTAAAATAAAACTAGTAATCTCAATTGTAACAAACATTCCATACTCTTGCGGTATAAGATATTTTGTGTATAATGGCAGTAGAATAAATCCTACTAATTTGCTGGACAAATTACTAAGACTATAGTAGAAAGTGTGTTTGAATGTATTTAGGAGATCGTTAATCATCTTTCACTTTACTAAGATTTGTTAATGCAACAAACATCCAAGCTTCCGCCCATCTGATATAAGGTATCCTGGACTTAAAAGTAAACCCAAACCGACTTTTAAAAATTCCATGATAAAAATAGCCTTTTTCAGATTGTAAATTATTTATTGTCCATTCAGCAATATTTAAGGCAATTTCTTCTCCTTCGGGATATAAATCTTTTAAAGATAAAAGCGATATTATACTCTCTGAACAAGAGTGAATATCTATTCTGTACTTTTTATCCGGTTGTAATTTCGGTATTCTCTTGTTTTCAAAGAAATTCTCAATATAATGAAAATAACATTTATTCAGGCTGTTTAAAACTTCTTTATTCTTTGTAAGTTTCCAAATAGAAAAAAGCATTCTTAATATATATCCAGTGTGATAATTATCTCTGAAATTTCTCAGTTTTTCAGGAGGACCGTCATAATCAAAGGAGCCGTCTTTATATTGATTATTTATTGTATAATTAACTGCTTTGTTTCCTAGAGAAATCCAATAATCATTTTTTACTTCTTTTCCAACCTTTATTAAAAATTCAGCAACAAACAAATTAAGATTATGTACATGATTTATAAATAACGGAGTGTAAGAAAAGCATAATTGAGAGTTTGATATTTCATCTTTAGGCAGATTTGAAAGAAAGTTACATATTTTTATACAAGTTTCAAGATAATATTTATCACCGGTATGTTTGTACCAATTCCAATAAGCCTCTCCGCAGGCAGTTGTAACAATGCCATTTGGTGTATCTGCCGGAATAAGACTTACAGATTGCCAATTAAAAGGATATCCCCATCCAATGCCATCTTTAAATGATACTGCATTTTTATCAAGCCATTCAATACATTCTTTTGAACGAATTAAATATTCTTCATCTTTTGTTTTGTTATATAACATCAGATAAGAAGTTGAAAATAAAGCCATTGCTTTAGGAATTATTCTTTTTTCAACCCTTAAAAGTCTCCGACATATTTTAGGGAAAATTAGCAATAATTCAAATATTGCTTCCCTTAATATCTCAAAAATTCTATACCTATTTCCTAACTCAGTCAATCTTAAAATAAGCTTTTTCTCTTTTACATCATAAGGGTCAAACCCTGCCCAGCCATTTCGAGAAATCCATTTCTCGAGTTTTTGAAGACTATTTTTTATTAGCAGCAATTTATTCATTAGGATTGACTTTCTTTAGATAAAAGCAAATTGTGTCTCCCTTGCCTTCTTTATTCAACTTTTTTGCTTTCTTTTTATACTGCAGAATTTCTTTTTCTGTAAAAATAGTATTTGAAGGATTCACATAAAATGATTTTTCATCTAATAGAGTGATACCTTTTTTATATTGCTCGCTTCCTAAAAACTGATATTCCGAAGAATCAAATACCGTTTTCACAATTTTGAATCCTGTCTGTCCAGAGAGAATATGCATCGATTTTTGATTTAAAAGATGGATATGCCGCGGCGCATCCAGAGCCACCCAATACTCCTTATAATTTTCCCAAGCATAGGACTGACTTACAGGAATTTTTATCATGCAAATACCTTCCGGATTTAGTACCGAATTAATTTTTTGAAGAATTTCCTTTGGATTAAACATATGTTCAAAGGAATGATTAAGCATAATAAAATCGAATTTTTCTGTAAATCCGTTTATATCTCGTTTATAAATTCGTAAACCAGATGGATACTCAATTTCATTATCAATAAAGGGATCGCTTCCATAAAGCTGTGTAAAGCCAAATTCTTTTAGTCCTATAAGCTTGTTGCCAATACCGCTTCCAACATCTAAAATTTTCGATTTTAAATTACATCCTGCTGTTTTTAAATTTTTCAGATAAAATAGATTAAATTTATTAACAAAAGGTGTAAATATTAATCCAATAATTTTATTCAGATATATTTGCGCAAAAATCATTTTAATAAACTTTTTTAATATACTGATAGGCTTATCGGTATTAAATTTACTCATCGAACTGTAATTTTCAGGATAATATTTTTTAATGTCAACCGGAATATCCTTTATTTGTATAGTCTTGCACTCTGCACATTCAAAATATTCGAATTCCTCATTTGTCCCAAACATCATCTCTTTTGCTATAAAAAGTTTATTCCCATTTTCATTTCCACAAATCCGGCATTTAATCATCCCAATTCTCCATTATATTATCATTTTCAATCAGTTTTAAAAAAGCTTCTCCCGATCGGATAAAATTTTTGTAATAGAACCTTCTTTTTTTATAATCTTTTTTATGAAG
>JAAYAN010000302.1 GCA_012719345.1 Ignavibacteria bacterium
AATCAATGCCGGCAACGGGGTTGGTTTATTGTTATCTTGGGCTGGCGTACAATCTGTACCTGCTAAAGCACAACGTCGAACTGCAGCTAAGATACATTGAGCGACTCAAAGACATAAACAATTTTCAAGGTGCATATTACGAGTTGATTGTGGCCAATTGTCTTATCCGGGCAGGATTTCGGCTTCAGCTTGAAGACGAGAGCGATGAGATGACGAAGCACTGTGAATTCTCTGCCGTGTCAGGAAAGACTGGAAAGGTATATTGGGTGGAAGCGAAATCACGGGCGGTAGCCAGCATGTTGGGAAAATCGACAAAGAATGGGACAACAAAAAAGGACCCAACCTGCATGCTATCGAAGCATCTTAATAATGCTCTTTTCAAGCCAGCGAGTGGCGAAAGGCTCATTTTTATCGATGTAAACACAGGTTTTGAGGACGGCGCCACCCCTGCATGGATTGAAAAGGCCGGTACGAAGCTGGATATGAAAGAAAAGGATCTCAAGGCTGGGCAAACTGCCTACGTTTTTGTAACAAATATTGCATATCACTGGAACCTTGATAGCGCGAAGGTAGGCGCTGTAATCTTAGCACACGGCCTTGGAATTTCCGACTTTGCAAAGAAAGGGTATTTTCGGTTGAGCGAGATTTATAGGAGAAAACAACGTCATATTGATGCCTACGACGTGATGACAGCTTTCGCGGACTACCCCAAATTACCGGAAACCTTTGACGGCTCACTACCGTCGGACGCTTTCGATGGCAATAGCAAGAGACTAATCATAGGTGGAACCTACTTCTTCGAAGGGGTCGGCGGGCAGGAGGGGCTGACAGCGACCGTGACCAGTGCGACTGTTGCAGAGCATGAGAAGCGGGTGTATATCGGCACAGACAAGGGGCAGATTCTAACAAAGCCGATTTCTGATGCGGAATTGGCTGACTATCGGAGCCATCGAGACGCGTTTTTTGGGGTTTTGCATAGACAGGGCAAGACTGCCAAAAACGAATACGAGTTCTACGAAGACCTGGTAGAAATACATATGGCATATCCCAGAGAAAACTTGCTTAGACTTACAGAAAAATGGACTGACGCAGAGGAGCTTAAGAAACTCAGCCACGAGGATTTGGTGCTGGAGTATTGCGAGAGGATATCGCTTTCTGTAATGGGGAATAGCGGGAGGCAGGATCAACCTTCAACAAAGAGTACCTGAAAGGACGGCATGACATGAAAAAAATTATAGCCATTTTCATTTTATTGACTTGCCTTATCAGCTGTTCCCACTTTAAAGAACAATTGCAACAACAGTTTCAACAACCATCTCTGATAAATTCAGCATCAAGGGGAAACATATCAGAAATTAAAGTGTACATACAATCAGGCGCAAATATCAACGAACAAGATAAAGATGGTTACAGCCGAACTCCACTTATGCACGCCATAGCCAATAGTAAAATGGAAGCGGCTAAATATCTAATCAATGCCGGTGCGAATTTGAAAATAAGAGATTATGCTGGCTTTGATGCCCTAATAATCGCTTCAGAAATGGGGAATGATGGTCTTGAAGTAATTGATATGTTGCTTGATAAAGGAGCAGATATAAATTCAAAAGACGAGAATGGCTGGACTCCTCTTATGCATACAGTTGGCGTTAATAACAGCTTTAAGACTGCACGTCTACTTATAAAAAGGGGTGCTGATTTAACGGTAAAAGACCTAGCTACATCTAAATCGTTAGATGATCTAGCTCTCTATTACAGAAATCCGGGACTTGCCGCTGAATTTAAAGAAGCCATGTCAAGAAATGTTAATGACGTGTATGACTCGAAAATAGTATTTATTAGGGAATCAAACCCTTTAATGCTAACTAAATATTATATTGATATTGAAATTGATGGACGGAGAATCACGATGAATTTGAGCGAAGCAAGCTTTGACTATATAGATATACGCTCCGGCAAACACGATATCGTAATAAAGGGCGGATGGTTTGAAGGATCATACAAAATATCCCTTGATGCACAATCAGGGGAAACATATTACTTTGAATTGAATAGGCGGGCTGGGAATGTTGCGGCTGGATTTATAGGGGCTGCAGCTGCGCCCATAGGAGGTGCTGTTGGTATAGCGTTAGTAAGCATAGGTTATAGTTTAGCCGAGTCATCAATCAAGGGTGACAAAGCTGGCCCCGTTGAAATTATCCCACTAGAAGAATCTGTGGCGAAGGAAAAAATAAAGGTGTTATCGAAAACAAATAAATGATGTATGTTACAAGTTATTAAAAGGGCTTAGCCTTGACAAATGCTCTAACAAGCCCAATCCAACCGATCGCTGCGCTCCGGCTGATCTCGACGTTGCACCTTTCAAGTTTAATTCACGACATCAGTAATTTTTAAAATCGTTAGCATATCGGTATCGTCCGCAATCATGTCTTCCCCTGGGAATGCTCCTTGACTTTTTCTATAGATATGGTATTATATTTACAACAGCGGTGAGTTAGACAGGTTACTTGCTCCGCTATAAAAATGTGCTAAAGGCCGGTGTCAGATAATAAATGAGCCCGTTGCCTTTTGGCGCGGGCTTTTTGTTTATGGCGTTCAGGAGGTTAAAGATTTAAGTATCAAGAGAAAAATAAACCAACAAGCGGCGATTTACCCAGTTACTTGCAGCCGCTATACAAAATTCGCTAAAGGCCGGAAAAATGAATAATCGTATTCATAGCCCGTGCCAGTAAGCATGGGCTTTTTGCGTTTATGACAGATGCTGTCACGACGGGATGATTTGGTACTTGCAGCCGTCGTTAAACAAGGTGCTAAAACCCAGCAGCCCTGGAGCTATGGATTTAGCCCGGGCTTTTTTATTGGAGAAACGGAGATTGAAAATGCCAATAGACATGAAGAAAACAAAAATAGCCAAAATTCACTGTTACCAGTGTGGCGAAGTCATCAGGAGAAACGAAGAGTACGCCACCTTAGAGGTTTACGACAGCCCATTTGATGAACAATCCAAGACCATCCATCTGCATGTGGATAACAGAAGTAGCGAGCAATACGGGATTTCCTGCGAAGAAGCCCTGTACGACGAACACTGGGCCGACTTTAGGTATTTTGACTGCCCCCTGTGCCAGCGAACCATTATCAGACAATGTCCAACGAATGGATGGCATTCTTATGTGCGGGATTACGAGGATCAGGAAATATGCCTTGGTTGCTTTGAACGCATCATCATCAAAGAAGGCATTGCCCGGGAAAGATTTGAAGCTGGGAGCCTTGATGGGATGTTCTTCAATGAACAGGACCTGGTCAATGCAGGTTATGAAATGGTTCCGGACATGGAGAACTTCTTCGTCAGAACGAAATATGATGTAGAACGGTATTGCAGCGTGGCCCTCCAGTATATCGATGAAGGTTATCTCGTAATTTCCGAATATGAACATATGGCCATAGGGGGACTGGAAGGTTACCAGACCA
>JAAYAN010000022.1 GCA_012719345.1 Ignavibacteria bacterium
AGACTTAGAAGAATAAACAATTATCAACAACTTAATTTGCTTAGATGCGCTTTGAAAACAGAATTAAAAATTGAACATACTATGGTTGCTTAAAACTATGGGGAGTCTGAATTTCAACTAAATTTGACTTTATGCCCTTGTAATTGGACAATGCGTTATTGATACAATAATCGATGAAAATTCTGTAAAGATTCAACCCGGTGGAATTTATTATTCTGTTGCAGGATTTAATTCAGTCCGAACCGATTCCGATGAAATTTTTCTGCTTACAAAAATTGATGAACCGGATTACAAATATTTTAAAGAACAATTTTCGCAAATTTCAATGATTAACAAGTTTTGCGAAGAAAAAATTCCATCTGTGAAATTAATAATCCATAAAGAGATAGAAAGGGAAGATCATTACGAAAACTTCAATTCCAGTCTTGATATTTCTAGTATATTTAACCAAATAGAATATGATGGTATTTTTATTAATATGATAACAGGAAGCGATATTCTTCTTGAAGATTTAATTGAAATCAGCAAAAGAAACAAAGGAATTATTTTTTGCGATATACACACGCTTGCTCGCGGAGTGAACAGCAAGGGTGAAAGAATTTTCAGGCAGATACCTGATGCTGCAAGATGGCTTTCGAATTTGGATATTGTTCAGGCAAATGAAAACGAAATAAAAACAATCTGCAATTCTGTAAACGAGGAAACAACAGCAGGATTTGTATTGCAAAACGGAGTTAAAATATTTCTTGTAACTAAAGGAAGGAATGGCATAACTTGTTATTTTAATCTTTCGGGGAAAAAAGGAAAAGTATCGCTGGAGGCATTAAAAATAGAATCAAATAATTCAGTAGGTTGCGGAGATATTTTTGGGGCAGTATTTTTTTATTCATATATTTACAAAATGGATTTGCAGAAATCGTTGCAAAAAGCAGTTTTCGCAGCTTCCGAAACAGCTAAAATTAAAAACATAAAAGAATTAAACAGATTAAAAGATGTTATCTACAGGAAATATTTTAAAGAACAGGATATTGATAATAGGTTCTAACGGGATGCTGGGGCAGCGTTTGTTAGAATATTATAAAAAAGATAATTTTACCGAAATATTTTGCGCTTCGGTTGAACCGGAATCGTTTATAAAAGATATTGATTACAAGCAGACTGATATAACGAATAAAAACGACATTAAAGCTTTAATGAGGGCTTTTTATCCTGATGTAGTAATAAATGCCGCTGCATATACCAATGTAGATAAGTGCGATACGGAAAAAGAAACTGCTTGGAAAATAAATGCTTTGGCCGTTGAGAACATTGCAAAGTATTCTTTTGCTTACAATGCTCATCTCATACATATTTCTACAGATTATGTTTTTGACGGACTAAACGGACCGTATACCGAAGAGGATAAAGTTAATCCCGTAAGCTATTACGGAAGAACAAAACTTGCCGGCGAAAATGCTATTAACTCGAGCAATGTTAAATATACTATAATTCGTACGAATGTTTTGTACGGACCGGCTAAACACGGTCGGATGGATTTTGTTAAGTGGGTGGTAAATTCTTTAAGAGAGGGGAAAAATATTAATATTGTTACTGACCAGATTAACAACCCTACTTATATTGATGATCTTGTTAAAGGGATAGACAGTGCAGCCAGACTTTCGAAGGAAGGTTTATTTAACATTGGCGGTGCAGAGTTTTTATCGAGGCTGGATTTCACTTACAGGATAGCTGATTTTTTTAATCTCGATAAAAACTTAATAAAACCTATTGAAACAAGAGAACTTAACCAACCGGCAAAGCGACCATTAAAATCGGGACTTATAAATTTAAAATCAGAACGCGATTTATTCTATAAACCTCTGGGCGTTGAAGAGACTTTTGCATTAATGAAAAACGAGTTGAACCTATAATAATGGGGTGTTAATGCTTCTGGATTATGAGGGCTATATATTTGATCTCGACGGAACAATTTATGTCGATGATACCGTAATTCCTGATGCAGCCGAGACAATTAACAGACTGATTTCTTCCGGTAAAAAAGTAATTTTTATATCGAACAAAACTACCGGGACATCCAAAGATTATTATAATTTTTTAAGGAAAAACGGATTTAATATTAATGCAGAGGATATAATAACAGCTGCAGATGTTATATGTGCATATTTATCAGCTAATTATAAAAAAGAAAGGTTTTTTGCAATTGGAGAGAAAAAAATTATCAACCAGATTACTGAAGCCGGGCTTTTATATTCCGAAAATCCTCAAGAAATTAAAATAGTAGTTGTTACTTTAGACCGCAAACTTAATTATACCAAATTGGAGATTGCTGCAAAAGCTCTGGAAAAAGGAGCCAGATTTTATGCAGCTAATATTGATGATACTTGTCCGGTTGAAGATGGTGAAATTTTGGATGCAGGCTCAACAATATCGGCGCTGGAAAAAAGAACACACAAAAAATTATTAAAGCATTTTGGAAAACCTTCCGAAAATATGATTGAGTTTGTTAAAAAAAAAATAACAATTCCTCTTGATAGATGCTTAATAATAGGTGACAGGCTTGAAACGGATATTACAATGGGTAATGTTTTCGGTATTGATACAGCTCTTGTTAATACAGGGGTAAAAAATATTTTCGGGATAAAAAGTAAAATTAAACCCACCCACAGAATAAATTCAGTGGCAGACCTTTATTAGGATAATATATCCAAATAAAAACATTCATATCAAAATAAAATAAATATCATTAATTAAATTTAAAAATATTTATCGGCTGTATTGTGTTTTTATAGGTAAAATGTTAAATTGCAAGTTAATTGGGGAATTAAAACGGGAAAAATAATTCACTTCCTCATTAATGCTAAGAATTATAAAAAACATACAGAGGGTTTTTATGAAAAACGATATTTCTTTCATACCGGAATATCTTTTACCGGATATGCTGAAAAAGGCAGCAGGAGAGAAAATTGAGTATCCTTACTTAACTGGTAACAGCCAGCAGATTGAGGAGATTAAATCGGGCAATTTCACAAAAACAGATTCCGAATTTTTAAATATAAGAAACAAATAAAAAAGAAATTATTGGAGTCTGGAAGAGCAGTTAATTGAGTTTGCAAAAAATAATTTTGAAAGAAAAGAATATGATTTAGCAGAAAGATCTTTCAGATATTTGATAAATATCGGTTCAAAGTCTGCAATGGTTAAAGAATATCTGGTACGTATCTATTTAAAAGAGCAAGACAGTAAAGGATTAAACTGGATAAAAATGAAAATCAACAACCAATTGGGCGAAGCTGAGGATTATCACAATCAGCATAAAAAACTGAAAAAAATAAAAGAAAAATATCAGATTAAATAACCCCCCGCAGTGCGGGGGTTATTTTAATAACTATTTTCTTAAAGGATAAAACTCAATTCTTCTATTCTTAGCTCTTCCTTCAGCAGTGGAATTATCTGCAACAGGTGACGAAGGTCCGTAACCTTTAGAAGTAATTCTTAAAGAGCTTATGCCTCTGTCGATAAGCCACTGTCTTACAGCATCCGCACGCTTTTGAGAAAGGGCGTTATTGGTTCTGATGCTTCCGGTATTATCTGTATATCCGCGGATTTCAACTTTTAAATCAGGATAAGCATTCATTGTATTTAGTGCTTTTAGTAAAATTACTTCGGAAGAAGGAGTAATTACAGCTTTGCCAGTTTCAAAATTTACTCCGTCAAGAACAAGGGGTTTATCTTCTTTAATATCCAATATTTCATCATCTTTAGCATTTAATGGATCGGTTCCGCGATGAACTTCTATAAAGTCATTTACGCTTCCGTTGTCAGTATCAATCAATAAAGGATTTGTTTTGTATTTATTTACTTCATCTGCATCATTTAAGCCGTCGCCGTCGGAATCAATTTTTAAAGTATTTGTTCCGTATTGTATTTCCTCTTTATCCGATAACCCATCGCCATCGGTATCTGTTTTAAGAGGATTGGTTTTATGGGAATGAACCTCATCATAATCAGTCAACCCGTCGCTGTCGCTGTCGGTTTTTAACGGAGCAGTTTTATATTTATTAACTTCTTCGCCGTCTTTCAGTCCTTCACTATCTGTATCTGCTTTGTTAGGATTGGTTTTAAGGGAATTAACTTCTGCAAAATCACTCAATCCGTCGTCATCGCTGTCGGTTTTGTGAGGATTTGTTTTAAATTTAACAACTTCATCGCCGTCACTCAATCCGTCGCCGTCTGTATCAGAATTCTCTGGATCTGTACCTATAGCCTTTTCATCTTTTTTAGAAAGACCGTCTTTATCAGAATCGGATGAACCCGTACTTACATAAGTGATGCCGGCAGAAATATCAAAAAAACCATCAAAAGAAGTAATGTCTTTAAGTTCAGTATAGTATCCTAAATTATTGTATAAATTTATATTATCTGTAAAGGATTGATTGTAACCGGCAGAAATATCGAAAAGAAAATTGTCGGATAACACTATTTCTGCTCCGAGTCCGAAAGGGATATACACTGCAAGTCCGTTATCCTTAGTATTTTTAATAGATTTTACACGAGGTTTTTGAGTATTATCAAAGTTAATAAGACCGATTCCCGCGTAGGCATATGGATTCCAGCCACTGTTTTTAAGAGGAGCAAATAGAAGTTTAAAATCTACAGGAATTATTCGTGTTTCCCACTCTTTTTTTGTAAAGTCTTTCCCTTTAAGAAGACCTATTCCAATTCCTGCTTCACCTTCAAGGTATTCATTTATTTCCAATCTGCCGAATGCTTTTGCCAAAGGAGAGATTACCATACCGTCTTTTAGTTTGAATTCGGTGCTGTGGAACATATTCCCAACTTTTAATCCAAGCTTATAGTCGTAATCTTTTGTTTGAGCGTTTATATTGATAACTGCCATAAAAAGGATTAAGAAAAGTGTTAAATTAAAATAACAATGTTTCATTTTTTCCATTCTGTCCTCACTAATTTAATATTAGAATAATGTATAAGTAATTCCAAGCTGAAGCGCTTCTTTTAACTGAGTTTTAGGAGATTGGCTTTTTTCGTATATAACCAAAACGTTAAAATTTACATTTATGTAATTATTTACTTTTGCAGTTAAAGTGTTATCCCATCTTACGTCCCAAACATCAATTTGATCGAAGCGGGTAAATAATCTTAATTGTGTATCGAAAAGCAGATTGTCATCAAGTGTAACTTGACCTTCTGTAACTGATTCCATACCGGTTTCAAATTTAAATCTTTCAATTTCTGGTGTTGTTTCAGGGTCGTCGGAATAGTTGCGGAATTTATTTGTAAAGGTTTCTTGGAAAGCTATACCAAGTCTCGTTTTAAAGCCTTTTAATTTATCATAAGTAAAACCAAAACTTTGGGTAACATATCCGGGATCGAAAAATGCTGCAATTTTTGTAGACTGATTATTTTCATAGGAATATCCGTTAGCAATAACCGTGCGTATGCTGTTGCCGACGTAAGGATTTACACACCATCCGAAATCTCTTGAAAGTACAGTTTCCTGAAAAATTTCATTGTCGGTTGTTTTAAAGTTTTCACTTCCTAGTTTTGTTTTGCCTATTGCAATTTTTAAAGTGTTATCAAGTTTCCAAGGATTTGATATGTAAGTGAAATTAAAATTACCTGTAATATTAAACGCAAGAGAATTTTGTCCGCCTTGAGACCAATTGCTTAAAGCTATCTGACTCAGATTAATTCCAGCAACTCCGGAAGATTTCCAGCCTTCGGTTACAGTCTCATCTTGAGCAAAGATAAATGATAAGAAAATAAAAAAGAATAAAACTTTTTTCATATAACCCTCTCAAATAATTTAAAAATAGTGTAAAGTAAATTCGCAGTTTCTTTTGATTGAAAAAATTAAACGACTATATATCGTTAAGATTTATCAGGCTAAAGATAAGTTATCAAATGGATTTAAGCAAATCCAATAATTGAATAATAAAGACTTAGATTGGATTTTTTTGGAGCTCGGAATTTTTGAAAATGTTTATATCATCAAAAATAAAATTTTGAGGATTCAAAGCAATTCCATTATGCCTTACTTCATAATGCAGATGAGGACCGGTAGAATATCCGCCGGAATTACCGGATTTAGCAATTAAATAACCTCGTTTAATATTCTGCTCAGTGGTTACGTTAAATTCAGATAAATGCCCGAATACAGTTTTATATCCGAATCCATGATCTATTTCAACAGTTCTGCCCAGACCTGGTTTACTTCCTGCAAAAATAACTTTTCCGCCGCCAGGGGCATAAACTGGTGTTCCGATGTTTGCAACAAAATCTAGTCCATAATGCATTTTAGGAATTTTAAGTATAGGATGAATCCGCATTCCGAAATCATCGCTGTAAGCAGCTTCAATCGGTTTAATAGCAGGCAAAGCATCAAACAATTTTTGATTTTGTTCAAGTTTCCTTTTAATAACTGCGTAGTTTTCTTGTTCAAAATTAAGTTTGGTTGTAATATTTTCAACATCTTCTTTAATCATCGAAACAAAAACCGAAAACTCGTTTGCATTAGAAGGCTGCATAAACTCAAAAATGCTTCCGCCTATACCGATATTTCTATCCTCTAATGTAATTGGCTCGAGATTTACTGCAAGTCTTAATTCGTTATTTTTATCTGCAAGCTTTTTTAATTCGTTCGAAAATTCGGTGTATCGTTCACGCAAAAGTATCAATTCTTTTTTAAGTGTGTTATTGCGCGATTTTAAAATATAAACCTGAGATTCCGGATTAAAAACATAATATATACCGAATAAAGTTCCGGAAAAAATAAGAGTGAAAATTATAAACAAAGAAATAACTATTGGAAGAATGTTTTTTGCTTCCACAAATTTTAATTTGGTCGGTGAAAAATAATATAAACTTTTCATTGCTTTTCGTGAATTTAAATTATAATTTTTCCAGAAGTTACATCAGAAATTTATTGTTTTGGATAACAAACAAAATTTGTGCTAAAAATATAATCAACTTTTAAGAATTAAAATAATGCAAAAAAAAATTGAAGAAAAGAGCACCTATCAGCTATAATAGTTGTTATAGGAAATGAATTTATGATAAAGATTTAGATCAAAAAAAAAAAAGTCTGACAAAAAAATGTTGTAAAATAAATGAATATGTCAACTTAAGTTTGCATAGGTTTGTTAGAAGGATAAAAAATTTTCGGGAAAAAATGGAAAATAAAAAATTCGACCTATTTTTTACCTTGTTAAGGTTAAAATCGTATCTGGTAAGCCTGTTAGACAGCCCCGACGATTCTCCTGAAGAACTAGTATATACTGCAGAATTTCTCGAAAGAAAATTTCCTTCCGTTAAAGATGATGTTTTAAAATTACTGCAAGATAACGACATTTTTACCGATGCAACTATTGCATTTGATGAAACAATCCACATAAAATTTAAGGAAATAGTGGAAGCAAAATTTAATAGCTTTGAATTAGGAAAAATACTTGACGAGCTTTCAATAAAATCAGAAAGCAGCGGCAGCAGATCGGTGAAAATTGAAATATGGCAAAAAGAGAGGAGTGAAAAACTTAATAAAATTCTAGGACTTCTTTATCAGCTTGCAAAAAATTGGATTATTCACAAGGACTTAGAGAATAAAATTGATGACTATTCGATACTTGAAAATGAAGAGCTTTTAAGACCTGAGGAAGAGAAAAAATTATTAGAATTCGGCACAAGCGGTGCTGCCTCTTTTGAAATAATTTCGGAACAAAGCAAAAAGTATATTGAGCTGCTAATAGATTATTATTTTAATTACGGAGGAGATATTCCTTTAAATGATTTCGTTCTTTATCTCGAAAAAGTAAGAAATATGCTCGATAACCGATATAAAGCGCTATTTAAAAAATACGGATTGGATATGGACAATACGTAAAAATGTTGATAATGTTTAATTTAATTATTCTGTTTTAGAAAGCAGTAAGAATATTTGATAATAATTTAAATTAACAAAAATAGATTTCATTTAAAAATTATTTTTTATCGTTTATTACTTCAAAATACTTTTTCAGTTCATTCCCTTTTTCGTCAACCGCTGTGAGAAGATGTTTACCTTTTGAAGCATTTATCGGCAACTTATGAAATCCGTTTGTTTTTCCAATAAATTTATTGTCGATATGCCAGAAAATTTCAGAATTGCTGTGTCTATGGGCAATTTCAAAAATTACGCTGCTTGGTGAGCCGTCAAGATTTACAGGGATGTATAATTTATTTACATCTCTCGGATAGATTAACTCCATAATTTTATTATCTTGATTATTGCATCCAGGTAAAAACTCGGGCAATGTTCTATATGAGACATTTTTCAACTTATAATAATATTCCATTGCCGGAGGCAAAACAAACCAGCTTTTATGTATCATCTGCGATGGAGAAAAACATTCATCGGTTACCTGAAATTTCCCTTGCGGATCGAGATGAATCAGCTTATGATATGGACAGCTCGAAAATTTCAGCCCTGCTTTGGGTATGCTTATTGTATCTTTTTCTTCGCAAAACTCGCCTGCTATGTATCCGCTTTGCCGGCATACAGAAATATTAACCATACCAGCCGGCGGTTTTTTATACCAGTCTTTTGCGGGCTCAAGCGATCTGAAAATGTCGAAAAAGATAGGAGCGGCAGTGTTAATTCCTGTCAGTCCGGGTCTTCCTTCGCCATCTGCGTTACCAACCCAAACTGCCACCACGTATTTGTAATCAATCCCGATTGCCCAAGCATCTCTGAACCCAAAACTTGTTCCTGTTTTCCAGGCAATCTTTCGCGAAGAACCGAATTCTCTCCAGAAATTTTCATCCTGGGGTCTTTCCACTTCAACCATAGCTTTTATCATAAGCCAAATTGCGGATGCATCAATTAAAGAATTATCAGTAAGATCATGAATATTTATTTCATCAGAAGAAGGGGAAATAGTTTTAAAATAACTTAAAGGATGATAATCGTATTTATAATAAAGTGCTCCGTTTTCGTAATAATGTTTTAAGTTTCGCGCAAGTGAAGCATAAACACCTGCCAAATCCCAAAGAGTAGCTTCTGCACCGCCAAGGATAAGCGAAAGTCCGTAATGATTTGCGGGTTTATTCAGAGTTGTGATTCCTAAATTTTTTAAGAGAGTGTGAAATCTTTCGTAGCGGTATTTCTGCAGCATTTTTACTGCAGGAATATTTATTGACCGTGCAAGGGCACGATCGGCAGATATTGCTCCACTGTAGCCGAGATCGAAATTTTGAGGATTAAAACCTCCAATATGAGTTGGAATATCGGGCAGAAGAGTTTTGGGCAATAATTCACCCGAACTGAGCATTGCGGCATATAAAAAAGGTTTTAATATACTGCCGGTACTTCGGGGGGAAATAATAATATCAACATCATTATCATTTAAATTTGCCGGGTCATTTGTGTTCCCCACATAGGCTCTTACTTCTCCCGATTCTATTTCGGCAACCAATACTGCTGCATTATTTATTTCATTCCCTGAAAGTAATTGACGCTGCCTTTCAACTATTTCGGAAATTCTTAACTGTAAGGCTTCATCAATGGTACTTTTTATTCTGTAAGAACCGGCATTTGATTCCGGATTAATTTCTTGTGCGGCTCGATGCAAAAGATGCTTTGCTGTTCTGGGAAGAGGGAAAGGTTTTTCGGGAAGAGGTTCTTCAATTGCAAGAGAATAAGTAAATTGGTCTATTTCTTTTTCTTCAAAAAGTTTTTTTAAAAGATAATTTCTTTTTGCTAATAGCAGCTTTCTGTTTTTCCCGGGATGAATTAGCGACGGACTGTTTGGTAAAACGGCCAGCATACAGGTTTCTGCCCAGCTTAGCTGATTAGGATGGCAGCCGAAATAACGCCAAGAAGCAGCTTCAATTCCCACTACGTTTCCTCCGAAAGGCGCATTGGCGGCATACATTGTTAATATTTCATCTTTGCAGAAAGAAGTTTCGAGTCTGAGAGCAAGCATAATTTCGATTATTTTTTCGGCGATTGTTCTATCCCGATTATTCCGCGAAAGCCTTATAACCTGCATTGTTAAAGTGCTTCCGCCACTTTTAATTTTTTTGTGTTTTATATTTAGAACCAAGGCTCTGATAAAAGCTGCCGGGTCAAAACCGGTATGATAATAGAATCGTTTATCTTCAAAACAAGTTATTGCTTTTTTAAATTTGTCCGGGATATTACCGTTTTCAGGAAAACGCCATTGTCCGTCGGATGCTATTAAAGCTCCCAAAAGTTTGTCATCTTTATCCTCGAGTACAACAGATTGCGGTCTGTTAAAAAGAGGATCGGGAAGAATTATCCAAAATATGGAAAATAAAACAAAGGACGCTGCATAAAGCAGCATCCGTTTATTCAGGATGTTTTTCTTAATCAAAATTATTTTCCGGATTTTACAACTTCAATCCAGCCGCCGCGTTTACGGGCGTTAATAGAAAAATCATACATTGCCTGTGAATATACAGCAGGCAGATAATATCTGCCGAGATAGCTTGAATTAAGCATAATCCGGAATATTTTTGTTTCGCCGGAATTCAGGCTGAAATAAGTGTAAACTCTGTCGTCGCGTATATCCTGGTAATCGAAATGGGAATTTTCAACAAAACTCCCATCGCCGCCTACTCGTGTGTTAATTATCTCCCAACCGGAAGCAAAAATCTGAGTAAGCTCCATTTGTTCGTATTTATATGATTTTGTCCCGGGATTTTGCAAGGTGACTTCTGCAATAAAATCGGTGCCCTGTTCAAGTTTATCAGGTGAAATTACGTTCCCGTTCGGCAGCTTGTAGATTATGTTTATTTTTAAATCTGATGACGAATCTACCGAATCGCCTTCTGCCGGTTTCCCTTGAAGAATTAATCTTGCATAAATTGGTTTATCACTTGTGTTTTTAATATTTATCTTTTTTGTCTCACTTACTTTAATATTTATTTCCTGCTGCGAGAGCGGACTTTTGGAAATAATGTTTTTGCGGATTCCGCCGCTTATCTGGTACGAGTATTTTGCAGCATAGTCTGTCTTTTTATCGGCATAGAAATATTTGCCTATTGCCAGAAGCGCAAATGCGGTTGACTGAGTGGACATCCAATATCTGCTGCTTAAATCTTCCGAAAGTTTTTTAACAATTTTAAACCCTTCGGAACGTTTTCCCAGATACGTAAGAGTTTCGAGAATCATTGCAAGATCACGCTCATCGGAACCGTAAGTGTAACCAAGTTCTTTATAGTCGGTTACCGAATAATCCAAACCGTCAATAATATTTTCGGCGGCTTCATTTTTGCCGGCAATTTTATATGCAGCCGATAAGCGGAATTTCGCCATTTTTGAAAGATTTGCCATATTCGAAAGTCTGTTCATCGATGGAAGATCGGGATCTCCGGCAAGGGCAAGCGTATATAAACGGTACGATTGAATTAAATCCGATCTGCTTGCATCATTTTCCCATTTCCGGGCGGCATCTTTCTGGAATTTTTTCCATTTTGTAATAAAACCTGAAGGTACAGAAAAACCTTTTCTCTGGGCTTCCAGCAGAAAATGCCCCGCATAGCATGTTCCCCATTCATCAGCTGTCTGATTTCCTGGCCAATAGGATAATCCGCCTCCTGAATTTTGGAAATTAACAATCTTTTGAATACCGGTTTTTATATTTTGTTCAGCTCTTGTTTTTTGCTGATCAGTAAGTTCAACAAGTTTGTCGAGATATAACTGCGGAAACACGCCCGAAGTTGTTTGCTCGATACATCCGTGAGGATACTGAATTAAATAATTCAAACGGTCACCTAAATTAATCGGGGGAATTGATGATACTTCCAAAATGCACTTATTCGAACCTTCTATTCCGAAAGCTTCAATTTCTGTGTCCCAATCCTTCCCTTTTTCGAGGAAAGAATCCGATACTTTTGTTATAACAGGATTCGGGTTGCGCACTTCAAGTTCAATATCATACCGAGCTTTTTCATTTCCGGACTGTGCCGTTATTTTTACTTTCCCGATTCCTGTGTTAGGAGTAACTTTTAATCTGAAATTTACAAGTTTTTCGTCAGGTGAAGAAAATTGAATATTCTGTGAGCGGCTTCCAATTACCTGCAGCATATCATTTGTTTCAACCGAAATTTTTACATCTTTAATATTCTTTTCCATAGCAAAAACGGAAACAGGCAGTTCAACTTCTTCATTCGGTCCTAAAAGACGTGGCAAAGTACCGAGAAGCATAAGCGGCTTGCGAACTGGTGTAGTTTTTTCTGCAAAACCGTATGCTCCTTTATTTCCAGCAATTACCATTGTTCGAACAGAACCTACATAGCGAGGTAGATTTATGATATGTGTTTTTTCTGAGCCGCTGGTTGTAAAAGGTCCCATAAAGCGGACCATAGGTTTAAAGCGGTTAACTTTCGAGCCGTCTTTCGGTTGAACAATTTCTCCGTCACCGCCTAAACCAAGTAAGTATTCCAATTTCCCGCCGTAAGCCCCTATGACCATATCAAAAATATCCCAGGTTTTAACACCCAAGGCTTCCCGTTTGTAAAAATTACTCCAAGGATCAGGTGTTTTAAATCGGGTTAAATCGAGCAATCCGTCATCTACAATAGCAATTGTATAGGTCATCGGTTTTCCGGATTTTTCTTTCACTTTTATTACAGCTTTTTCTTCGGGTTTTAGGACTGAAGGCATATTTATTATCGGGGTAATATGTGTAGCCGGATTTTCTACAAATACCGGAATTATTCCGTATAGCCTTATCGGTAAATCGTTCAATGTGTTTGAGTGCGGCTGGAGCATTGTAACATGGACGTAGACATTAGGAGCCATTTCGGGTGTAGCTTTAATACTGATTTTATTTTCACCTTTTTTCATTTCCTTCCAAAAAGCATCTAGTATTTTTGTCCCCGATTCGATGCTTATAAGAGCCCTGCCGTTTTCACTGCCAGGTATCGAAAGCTTTACTTCTTCTCCTGCATTGTACTTTTGCTTATCCGACGAAAAAGTTAACATTGCTGCTCCTCCTGGCTGATCTGAGGGCCGTCCGGCCCATCCGGGCCAGTCAATGTAAACATATCTGCCTGTTTCGTGTCCGCTTTCAGTATCGCGGGCAATTACCAAATATCGTCCCCAGTCAGGATATTTAACTTGTATTATCCATTCAGCTTCGCCTTTAGATGAAGTCTTTATAGTTTCGGATTTAAGAAGCTGTCTGTAATCGCCTGAAGAATAATTTGATGTATAATCGTCCGATTGATCCCACCACCATTTCCAAGCGGCTTTATAAAAAGTCATTTCAATATTTCTTGCGGCGGAAGGTTTTCCGTTTTCATCAACGCTTACAATTTTAACTTTATGATCAATATCTGTCAGCAGCATTCCTCTTGCTTTATCGCCTTTGGGCAGTTTAATTCCTGTATAATACTTATAAGGATGATAAGGCACCGAAAATCTGTCGGTGCTGAAATCGCCGCCGGGTTCGAAAGCTTTCGTGATAAAGTTTGCATTCAGCATTCCCGGGGCTACATTACGGATATCGAGATCCACATTAAATGAAGTTTCTCCTTCCGAATTTACTTGGCCGTCGAAAACGGTTATCGGTTCCGAATAAAATACTTTAATAGGACTGTCGAAAACAAAATCGGGATATTTTTTGAAAACAGTTTTTCCCGGAGACAAAGCTACATCAACTTTTGCCTTAATATTTTTTCCTGCTGCACCGTGAAGCCAATTAATTTTCATATCAAGTTTTGATGACGACCATTTAGATAAATAATCATTTTGAAGATCGAATTTTATTTTAAGCCGGTTTGGTTTAACTGTTTCAATTTTAAGCGATTTATAAAAAGATAAACCGCCGACCGATATTTTAGCATTCCAATCGCCTGTAGGATCGTCTGTTCGAGTATTGAATTTAAAAACGTAGAAGTCTGACGGATTTCTTTCGGCTACTATTCTTTTAGCAAGCTGTTGGCGTGGGTTGTTTAATTCGAAAATTACAGGATGCTTTGCCGGAAGATTTGAAGATAAATCTTCGAGTACAAATGTTACAAAAACCGAATCGCCGGGACGCCAAACACCTCTTTCTCCGTAAATAAAACCTTTAACGCCTTTTTCAACTTCGCTGCCCGAAATATCGAATCTGCTTAACGACAGCGAAGATCCGTCATCCATTTTAAGATATCCTTTCTGGCCTTCGTAATCTGCAATTGCAACAAAAGGTTTATCATCAATTTTTGTTTCTGCAAAACCGTCGCTGTCCGTTTCCAACTCGGCAAGAAGTTGTTTCTGGTAATCGAGAACAGTAATTTTAACACCGCTCATCGGTTTGGCAGTAAGAATATTTGTTGTAATAAATCTTGTATTTCCGTCTCTTCCTCGTTTAGCAATAATTCCTATATCCGAAGCAAAAATATTTTTGGATACAGATCTGCGGTCTCCGAAATATGTCTTGTAACACGGATCTTCGAGGTGCTCCCAATCGTAATAATCCGAATAATAATTCTGATAAAAATCCCAAAAACTCGGGTCATTCGGATTATCATCCGAGACAGAATTATTTTCCTGATTTTCATCTTCGCTGTTTTCAGTTTTTGTGCACGAATAAAGCGAATAGCTTTTTCGGAAACCGATTTTTACATTGTAAATTGCTTCGGGATCGTTTCTTATTATATCATTAAGATCAATTGAAAATCTGTTCCAATTATGCAGCGAAAATGCTCCGGAATTATCAAGCTGTACAGTCTTTCGCAAAAGGACTTTTCCTACTCTCGTTAACTCCATATTTTCTTCGAGGTTATTAACCTGCAAAAACTGGGAAACATTATTCCCGAAAATTTTTGTAATTATTACATCTACTGCCGAAAGATTTACTGCTTCAAAGGGAAGAACAAAACCTTTATCGGTGTTCGGAAGAATTACTCCTTTATTTACTAAACGAACTGCAGGTTTTATATCTTCAAAAAGAAGATCGATTTCCCATGATTCATCGGAGACTTTATCTTGTGAGTTCCTTATTCCCGGATATATTTTAAGTTTGTAGTTTCCGTAAATTTTTTGCGAAGGGAATATTTTAATTTCATTATTCGAGATATCGAAACTAAGATTCTGCTCATTTCCCAGAACAACAAGTCCGCTAAGTTCCTGAGTTAAATTCAACGGGTCGCTGAATCTGATTGAAATATATTGATCCGGCTGCTCGATAACTTTTGCCGACATAACCTTAAAAACACTTTCGGCCGGTATTTCAACTTTTTCCAAACCGTCGCCTTCAATATCGGATTTGCTGCCGTCCCAGCTTATCTTAACAAACTTTGTATCGCTGCCTCGGAGTACAGAGTCAACAACAAAATTATATTTTTTATTTACGTCCGATTTAATCCATTTTACTTTAAGTGAGGAAGAACCGTATTCAGCTTTTATTGTTTTAGAAAGATTTTCTACGGACTCAAAATCGGAAGTTTCTACAATCCCATTAATTTTGTGTAATTCCGGAGTGCTGTAATCAACCGGTTCCGAGCTTAAAATTAAAGTCCGCATACTTCTTTTAATTGTAGTAAACCGGAAAACAAATGGTTTTAATCCGCTTTCATTTCCTAAAAGTTTTTCGATGCCGAATGTAGCAATATATTCAGTTTCGGGATCAAGTTTCTCTTCAGGAACAAATTCTATTGTCTGATCATCTTTCCAGTTTGCAGTTCCTTCAATTTCCGGATCAAACGAAAAAATCTCTGATATATCCTGATTACCGCTGCAAGCTTGAGTAAGTTTAACTGTAATAGAAGATTCTCTGGAGATAATTCCTGAAGTATATGCGCTTATGTAATTGTAATAATCTTCGGGATTTGATGTTTGTTTGCTGCCCCCGAAAAGAAGTATTACTCCCGCAATAAGCAATATTGCTGCGGATGAAAGAATGATAACGGATTTTTTACTCATATGTTCCTCGTAAAAGAATTTAGTGTTTTTGTTTTCAGTAATAAAACGGCTTATAAATTAAGTAATACTAAAGATAACTGCAAAATAAAAATATACTGTATTCTTCACTTGCCGTTTTATTTTTAAATAATTATATATACTTTTTTAATATTGTAGCAATTTTTATTTCAAATATGTATTTTTGTCAAAATAATTTGCAGTAAATAGATAAGTACATAATTATTATTGCAACAGATTTTTTAATCAGAGGGAATTATAGAAAGGTATCAAACACGTAATTATTACCTTTCCATATATGCATTTTTACTGCAGGCATTAAAAGTCTGTCTTTCAACTTAAAAACCGGTATTAACGAATTTTCTTGAAATGGTTGTGTTTTGCATTTTATTATTCATTATTATAAAAAAGACAAATCGTGTTATATTAGAAGATAAATAATTACCCGATTGGCACAATAAATGTGATATAAAACACATTTGATAAAAAATAATTTAAAATAAATTTAGGGGGTTCATTTGTTGAGAACAAAGATTTCTACGCCGGAGCTGACCAAAATCTCAGACACAACAATAAGCGGAAACGGTCATCTTACTAAAAAGCATACTTTTATGGAAAGTATAGCGCTTGATCATTCAAATAAAGTAATGGGCTTAGTTTATATCGGGGCTGCATTTTTAATAATTATTGTAGGCTTGCGTGGGTTAGGTTCAATTGTGGGAGATATTTCTATGATTCCCGGATTTCTTGTCGATGCAAAATCAGGAAAAATTGATTCGAACTGGGTAATATTTGCACTGTTTCTCGAATTTTTTATGCTGGTATTATTATCTGCGGTAACGTTTTTTACGCCTCAGGAAGAGAAAAAGAAAAGTATGGCTTCTCTGGAAGAATTTCGCGAGGGGATAAAAGAAATAAAAAGTTTTACTGAAGAAGAATTAAAAGTTATGAAAAGCTATATCGACGAGTTTGAACATATGTCCGGTAAAATCAGTCAGGTGCATACTGCCAATGTAGAAGCGCTTAAAAAAATGTCAGATATTCTTAAAAAGTAAACGGAAGGCAGGGCAGAAAATTGAAAAAAAATATGGTTTATTTCGTGCTTTATATAGTTCTTCTTTCGGAATTGCTGATAGTTATTACCGAACGGGATGAACTTCAGGAAACAGAAAACCAGATAAGGGATAAAATGCTTTCAACTCTTTCCGAAATGTATAAACAGCCTTTAATCCTTTCGGTACCTCAAAAGGAATCGAATTATAAACTCGGATCGGAAGAACCGCTTAAAGTTGTTTTAACACCCAGCGGATTGGTTTCGGATAACGAAAAAAAGAATTATAAAATAAGAATAGATGTTGATAAAAAGAACGGAGCGGTTCCTCCCAACTGGCCTGAAGGCGGTATTGTTATCGGTAAGAGTAATCAGAATTTTAAGATTGAACGTGAAAACGGAAATGCAATATTTATTGCAAATTTTGATAGAAAAGGAGATTACAAATTTCTAGCCGATTGTGAAGTTGACAGACAATTTCCCGAATATCTTCCTGAACATTTGAAAAGCGCATTGAGCGAAATGGTTGGCAAATTAAAAACAGCCAAAAGCAACACCCAGAATTTTGTAATAAAAGTTAATGAAACAGGAGTTGACAGAAAATCTGCTGAAGTATCGTATTAAGGAAGAAAAATATGAAAAAATTACAATCGGTATTTTTATGCTTTGTAACATTGTTTTGTTATCCATTACAGTCTCAGAATTCCGAAATAGGCGATACAATAGAGGTTGTAACTCTCGAAGAATTCAGCATTCCAAGCAACAAACATATAGTGCTTACCAATATCCGCAATATTTCTTTTGAAGCTGAGCTGCAGGATAATCAGAATAATTTTATAAGAAAGTGCGAAAAAAGCTGGCAGGACCCTCCCAAAAATCAGTTTCCTGTATCGGGTGACCGCGGCAAACTTGTTCAGTTCTCGCTGAAAGAATCCATTGATGAAGCCGGCGAATATTATGCAAAAGTTAAAATCGGTTTTGTTGACGAAAGAGGGAAAAATAATATAGAGGTACTCTACAAAATTATTGCAGATTATCCCACAATGGGTTCCGAAATAAGTTTAAGGGACAGGTATTATTTTTCGGAGGAAGAAACTTTCAGTTTTACCACAATGGAATATAAGGATGCAAAATCATACAGTTTTGCAGTAACAGATGCTGCCGGCGGAATTATTGACAGCGGACGGGGTTCTGTGGTAAATCTTAACAAAGTTATGCAAAGCGAAAGCAATGTAGGCAAAAAAATAATTGTGCATGGTTTTTATAAAGGAAAGGAATTTTTATTTAAGGATGGAAAAACCGGAAAAGTAAACAGGTCGGTTTGGGAATTTGAACTCGTTAAACCCGAACTTGATGAGTTTATCGGCTGGAAAGGGGAAGACGAAAAAGGCGATCAGCTTTTAAGCGTTTATAACGAAAAGGCGATGAATCTTCTTTATCTTTATGTAGGAAAAACCCCTACCGGATTTGCAGTTCTTGCACCAAAAATACGGAACCTTACGGTAACCTCCGAGCCGAAAAACTTTCTTAAAAATTTCAGTTCGGCAACATCCGGAAAATTTTTATTTATTAAACTTGCAGTAAATGAAGAATTTATTGAAAATATGGAAGAATGCGGCGAAGCAGATGTAACAATCTCTCTTCAGTTTATCACTCAATTTAACGAGAAAATAACCCGTAAATATTCCGCAACCGTAATTAAATAGCTGATAAATTAATAAAATAATAACTATGAAAAAAATATTGTTATTGCTGCTGATTTTTACTTTTTCCTTATTAAAAGCGCAGGTAACCGAAGACTATATTAAAAAGATTGATCTTAAGCTGGCAAAAGATAAGAACTATCTTAATCTCAATTATGTATCTTTTAATCCTGCGGACGGAATGGATTCTCTTTTAACTTCAATTCCCCGCGCGCTAAACCGGATGCCGGTTATCCTTAATTCCGGAGAGGAATATGTTTACAAGCTTGTCTATCTTAAAGAAGGAGTAAAAATTGATTCCGTCCAGCTTTTATATCTTGATGAAATAAAACTGAATGCTGTTGCAAGCGACAAACTTTTCGGTGCAGTAAACGAGGTAACCGACGATACAACGCGTCTGCTCACATTCAGGGATATATATTTTCTTAAAAAGAATGAGCCTGCTACCTACAATGCGCTGTTGAATATTGTAAATGAAAACTTGATTGAAAATGAAGGAACACCTCCGCCTAACATTCTTGGAATTAATCCTGATGAAAAATTCCGGACAGAAATGGGTTTCTCTTCCAGAGATAACAAGGATTATCTTTTATTCGAAAACGTAAACGGCAGACATTGGGTGCCTAAGAAATCGGATGTAAGAACCGGAGGCAGACGCAGAATTCAGGAAACCGGCGGTTTCAGGATTGATGCAAGTTTTTCTTCAATTTCTGTTTCGCACAGCGTAATGGATTTCCCTGCAGGTTCATCGGGACTTGAACTGACTGCTGAAGATAAAATTATGAACGTCCTTCCGTGGCAATCGCAAACACTTTCCGGCGGATTCCGGGCGATAATTGGCTTTGGCGAAAATAAAAACGATATTTACAACACAAGCTATATCGATGCTAAAATAATGGCAAGATTCAGGCTTACTTCTAAAGATCTTTACAAAAACATTCCGTTTATAAGCGGCGAAAAACCAAAGCTCAATTTCGGAAATGCTTTAGCCGGTGAACTTCATTTTACTCGTCCTTTTACGCTCCCTTTTATTAATATAGCTTTTTCTACAGCAAAAAAAGCATTCGATAAACCGTCATTTTTAATCGAAAACGAAACAGCAAAGACTGCATATTTTTCGTTTACGCAATTCGAAGCATCAATGTCGTTTTACTGGAACACAAATGCCGATCTCGAAAATCGTTTCCGGCTTGATTTGGGAGCAGCATTTTTTGATATATGGAAAGCTGATTACTCTTTGGATGACGAGCTGATTTCAAAAGAGATGATTCAAAATAGATTTCAGCCGCTTGCTGAACTTAATTATTCATTCATTCCCGAAAATGTTCCTTTGTTCGGAATAAGCTTAAGATATTTCGACAGCGCTGTTAAAGGTAAATTCTGGATGAAGCTGATTGAGTTCCAGAATTGGGGCGGCTTCAGGTTCGAAACTTACGTAATTTCGCCGGTATTTTTCCGCGAACAAAAGGATTGGGAAACAGAAGGCGGAGCATTCTTTCAAATCAGATATCGATACGGTCTATAATTATGAAAACAACTGCTAAAATTTTAAACTATGCATTTATAATATCAATATTCTTTTCGCTCCTTCTTGCTCAGGAAAATCCTGCTCCCGAAGCTGCCGATTCTTCTTACAATCTGCCGGCAAGTACCGAAGAAAATAAAAAAGAAGAAGAAAAATATCTGCAGAATGTTTATTCCAGTCTGGAATATAACACAACCGCGTTCGACGATTTGAAGCAGAATTGGATAATCAGCGACCCGCTGATGATACGCGAAATATACAATAAGTTTATTGTTGAAAATGCAATACGGGTAAATAAAAAGAAAATAACCGTGGAACAGCTTTCGGAACTTTCAAAACCGGTTTTCGAGGGGAATGTTTTAATTGTTGCGCGCAAAAGATTTTATGACGACGAAATTGAACTTTTCCAATTTGTACGTTCGCAGGAAATTGATAAAGATAATCCCGATCCGTTATTTGATCCTGTTACCGATGGTTTTTACCTGAGGCAGATTACCGGGGACGAACTTTATGCGAAAATTCAGGAACAGATTTATTTTTTTAGGAATGTTACAAAAGACGATTTTAATTCCGATGCCGGTTATTTCTTTGATATTAATCTTAACGGACTTGAACCCGAATTGATGTTTTGGAACACTACTTCAAAAGAGAGAAATAAATATCTCATTTCGGCATTCGGCAAATGGGGAAACGACCGTATTTTTATTCCCGGATGGTTTTTCAGCGAATATGTATTAGGCGCAAGACTGGCATATTATAAACAGTTAAGCGATAACAGCAGCGATTATACATATTCTGTTTGGGCAGGCACCGGTTTCGAAACAGGGAAGCCATTTATAATGGACCTTCCTAATAAAGATTTACGGGCTTCGGGTAAAAGTATTTATTTTAAATTTTCCGGCGATCCGGCAAGGGTAATTTTCGATAATTTTGATAAACTTTATTTCGATTTCGAGCTGATGATGACAATCAACGAATTTAAATCATCAGAATTCGATTCAGACCCGTTGTACGATTTTTATGCAGTTAAAAATTATTTTACTTTTTCGGTAAGAAAAAAGGAAATACTTAATCTGTTCGATTTCGGCGACCTCGAATTAGGTTTCGGCTACAGCACACACGACATTTACCATTATCAGGTTAACCCGCCCGCTCCCGATCTAAGGGATTTGAATGACGCAGCAGCGCCGGAATCTCCTTACGATCATCACGTTATGTTCGATTTGGGAGTAAGCAGAACCGGCGGACTTTTACAGCACGATATTACTGTTACTTACGGTTACAACCTTACACGCGATATTAATTACTTGGGTGCAAAAGCAAAAGTTATGCTCGATGATACTTTCGGCTTCGATGCCCGCGTATATTATGCAACCCGGTTGGATAAAAATTTAATGCCTTGGCGGACTGACACTTATTTCGTGTTTTCCCCGGTAATTAGAATTAATTATTAGAAAATAATTTCAGAATTGTAGAGACGTTCTACTGAACGTCTCGAATGACAAAAACGAAAAATTACTGTAAAAGAAAACGAATAAAAGTATTTTTTTGGTTTTTTTTACATCGGATTATAGATGTTAAAGAGACGTTCAATAGAACGTCTCTCTCGAGTTTGGCTTTTTACTAGTTTAACAAAAATAAATATCACCAGAAGTTGACTTTCTGGTGTTTTTTTTGTTATTTACATCTAGTAGTATAACTAGATACGAGGTTTAATATGGGGTA
>JAAYAN010000023.1 GCA_012719345.1 Ignavibacteria bacterium
AAACAGATAATAACTTGTCAATGGTATCCATGGTTTGGTTTTATGCTGCCTTTTTTCCCATTTTTTGAAAAAGCCATAATTATTAACGATCTGCTGAAGGATTGATTCTATATTTTCAACATTTTCATCAGTAGCGATATCCACATCTATTGAAAATCTTTTTGGTTTATCAAGAATTATCAGAAGGGAATTACCGCCTTTAAACTGAAATGATAGACCTGATTTTACCAGTTGTGCAACAAGTTCAAGACAGCAAAAAGCCTGTTCTGCCAACACTGGTGATGTATTAAATTTATTGAAATCGCATATTTCTGCTTCATTTTTGCTCAGATTCATCTTATATCCTCCTTTTGGGATTTCCCTTATTTTCTCCAATTCTTTAACTTATTGATTTTATATGTATTTTTGTATGATTTCAACATAAAGCTTAACCTGGATTCACTTCCTTTTAGCTTTGTAATAATTATACAAATAAGATTTGGTGTAGCGGTTCGATTTAATAACGCCTTGCGCCAAAGTATCAACAGGGTTCTTTTGAAGCTTATTGAAAACGGTAAATTAATAAATAAGCAGCGTTATCCGAGTGACATCATCAATTTTTAATATTTCTTTTTTTAAATTTTCTTATATATTTTGTATTATAACTTTATGAATCAATTAATCACAATAATCAAAAAAGTTAAATAAATTCACAACCGATTTCATATTCAAGTGTCTTAATTCCGTATCGCTGTTCGATTTAAATGGTCCGTTAACCAAACGGGCTTCAAGAATATTCATTTCCAATATCATTGATATCTTTCGCTAACTTATCCTTGATAAAAATCGATCAAAAATTTATTTGATCCAATAATTCATAATGTCCATCTTGAAGTAATGTGATTGGATCTGCATTTTGCAAATAAAATTCATCTGCTGGAATTCCATCAATAATATAGATTTTAATGAATTTTTGTTTTCCTCTGACAAAATACCATTGCTTTATGTATTCGCCATTTTTGTCTTTGTATAGCTTAGGCTTTTTTTTATTTTTTTTCATAATTTTCCTCGCAACCAAGACTTTCTGAATCAAACTGTTTTTCCAAATATTTCCTGTTTTTTTACAGAAATTATAATTTAAATTAAAGTGATACACTTTGTTCAAACAGTATCACTTTACGCCAGATCCTGATATTACTGCAAGATACTAAATGATGCATCCAGTAAACATAATTCATAACAGTTTTTTAAATATCTGATCATTTTGCATACAATTCTTGTAACTGTCAGTTAAAAGATAATAATTTTAATTCATGAGGTTCACGTAGATTTTTTAAAAACAGATTCGATTTTATCAGCTTAAACAATCATACGATAAGATGATTTGCTTAATCATAATGTTTTGAAGATTTTAAAATTGAGGAGAACCAGGGAAAGAGAATATTATCATAAAATAAAGCCTCCTGAAAAGTCAGGAGGCTTTAAATATAATATTGGCGGCGACCTACTCTCCCACGAAGTCACCCTCGCAGTACCATCGGCGTTACAGGTCTTAACTTCCGTGTTCGGGATGGGAACGG
>JAAYAN010000024.1 GCA_012719345.1 Ignavibacteria bacterium
AAAACAAAGACCGCTATATATTAAAAATAGCTCTGGCAAAACAAAGAAGAAAATGGTTCAAAGGTTTATGGGATACTGCCAATAACTGTTCTCTACCCTTCTTTGCCCCTATTGCTTAATCTGGGTTAAATGATCAGTCCGATTTTCTTAACCTGAACGATATTCCCATCGATATGATTGACAGGGTAGAAGTTTATAAAGGTATCGTCCCGGCTAAATTCGGTGGGTCAGCAATTGGAGGCGCTGTTAATATTGAAACTAAGGAATATCCTCCAACTTATGTTGATGCCAGTTATTCAATCCAATCGTTCAACACGCACAAAGCAAGCACTGTTATCAAAAGCAACAAAAATGGATTCGAGGCAGGCATAGGAGGGTTTTATACTTACTCCGAGAATAATTACGAAATGGAACTGCCTTTGCAGCCGGGCAAATATGTATATAGAGATCATGACAAGTTTAAAAAATATTTATTAGCAGCAGGATTTTCTTCAAAAAAGTGGTGGTTTGATGAAGTAGATTTTGAGCCTGTTGTAATGTTTACTGAAAAAGAAATTCAGGGGATAGAATATAACATTCAGGAAGCCAAAAGTTATTCAAGCGCTTATATATTGGCAAACAGTAATGAAAAAACTAACTTCTTGGTTGAAGGATTAGACCTTGATTTCAGCAATGCAATTGCCTATACAATTTATCGGTTTGAAGATAAAGCGATTCAAAGATACTCATGGGAGGGTGATGTGCGTCCCGCTGCAACAATCTACGGTGGCGAAATTGGTACACAACCAAATGATGTTTATAATCAAAAATATACTTTCATGCAAAAAACCAACCTGAATTATCTGATTAACGAGCGTAATTCAATTAACTTCAATTCGCAATATAATTTCGTGAAAGGAATTCCAAGTGATACTCTTTTGGATAAAGTTATTGGCTATAAAACAAACTTTGAAAGTACTATGAATAGTTGGGTGACCGGCTTGTCTTATGAATATAACACACCAAATAAAAAAATAACAAATGTTTTTACCTTCAAGTATTACTTCTATAATATGCAAACCCAACTTGTTGATTTATATGGAATAAGTAAAATTCCCGAAAACCTCAATATGAAGAAACATGACTTCGGAGTTAGTGATGCATTAAGATACAGAATAACTCCTGATTTTTTGGTAAAAACATCTTTAGCGTACGATGTGCGTTTACCGGCTGAGAATGAATTGTTGGGGGATGGTTTCATAATTGCTCCATCAAGCAGTCTTGAACCTGAAAGAACTACAAGTTTTAATTTAGGCTTTATGCTTGATGTAACAAATGATGAACAAAACAGATTTCAGTTGGAAATCAACGGGTTTTATATGTATCTGGAAAATATGATACGTTTTACCGGAGGACCGTTGCAAAGTATGTATCAAAATTTCGGTGAAATGACAACACTTGGAATTGAATCTGAAGTTAAGTGGGATGCTACAAACTTCTTATATTTATGGGGGAATGTTACTTTTCAGGATTTACGGGATGCAAGAGAATTCGAACCCGCGTCGAATGTGAAAAACCCGACAAAAGGAGATCGTGTGCCAAACATTCCTTATTTCTTTGCTAATGCCGGATTTGAATTTCATAAAGAAAATTTATTCGGAGGTAGCGGTCATAATTCGCGGTTGTTCTTAGATTGTTCGTTTGTTGAAGAGTATTTCTATGATTTCGAACAGAGTATTTATCAGGAAAGAAGAATTCCAAGATCAACTACAATAGATGCTGGAATTGAACATTCTTTCAACAATCAAAGTATGTTTATAAGCTTTCAGGCAAATAACCTGACTGATGAAAAAGTATTATCCGAATTTAATCGACCTTTACCCGGAAGAAACTTCGGAATGAAATTAAGATACGTATTAAAATAATCTTTTAAACTAAGCTAATAAAACAAAAGGTATATAAATGAAAAATCTGTTTCTTTTAATTGTAATATTTTCGGGATTTGTATTAAAATCCTGCAAAGATGATGTTGTAAGTAATCCTTTAAACTCAAACGGTAAAATCCTTGTATCAACAATGTTACCTAATCCCGACGGATGGTCTGGGTCTGCATACATGCAACTGATGGAGGATATGAGTCCAAAATCTTTAACCAATTCTACTGCCATACCCATTGCTTATAGTAGTGTTCCTATTGTTTGCGGTAATGACATATTTTCAATACCCGGCTGGGGTTCCGAAATTGATAAACTCACTAAATATTCAAGGATGGATGGCAAATTAATTAAACAAGGCGAATATATGTTGCCTTCGCAATCATGGGCAACCAATGTTGTTACTAAAGGAGATATTGCTTATATATCTTGTCCAGGGATTGGTAAAATCATTGTTATTAACCACCAAAATATGACGTTGGTAAAAGAAATAGATATTACATCGTATGGGGTCTGCGACCAAAACCCCGATCCTTCATCAATGCTTATCAGGGATAATTTATTGTATGTTGGTTTAATCCAAGCAGTAGGAGGATACTATCCTGCTCCTGAGCGTCCTTATGCTGATGTTTTAATTATTAATACCGATAATAATGAGGTTTTAAAGATGATAACACAAAGTACAGCAGGAGTTTCGTATCCCACAAGAGCTATTGATCCTTACTCAATATTCATGGATGAAAATGAAGATATTTATGTTGTTTGTCTTGGAGGTTTTGGGGTGTTGCATACTTCCGGCGTTCTCAGAATTAAAGCTGGCGAAACTGAATTTGATAACAGTTATCAATTTATATTTAATGCTACATCAATAACCGGAGAAAAAAATCCTACCGATTATATACATGCAGTGAGGTATTTTGCTAATGGGAAAATGTATGGCACTGCCGATATACCTGCATACTATAGCAACCTAATGAATTACATTGAAGATAGAGCCGTACTTCCTGTTGAGATTGACCTATATGCTAAAACAATTAAAACTATTGGCTTACCACGTAGCAATGCTTTTGGGGTATCAGTTGGGATGTATGAGAAGCAAGTTGTTTTCGGACTTGCAACGGAAACATCCAACGGGTTCTTTACTTACAATCCGGCAACAGGTTCAGCTAGTTCTTCGGCAGTAATAACAACAGAGGGTTATCCTTTTTCATTTGTAAGTTTTTAAGATATTGAATTGAGAACAAGTTCGTAAAAACTGTATATGTATTCGGAAAGGAAAAAGCACTACTGCTAACAGCAGTAGTGCTTTCTTTGGTGAGTGCAGTTCCCGGTTTACTATGCAATTAATTTAAAAAGGTAAATATTATATAATATTGAGGAGAAATTAAGATATGGATAGTCAAAAAATCAAAAATAATATCACAGATGACATTGCTGATACCCTATATATTCCTCTTGCAATGAAATGCAAAGAAATAAAAAGGAAAAACCCTTTTTATTTTGATCCTTATTCTTGCGAGGTTATGGATAAAATTGATTATGATTTCTCCAAATATTCCAAAGCAATAAAAAGCTCGATAGGCGTTGCAATCCGTGCAAACTATTTTGATGGGATTGTTAAGGATTTTATCGAGAATAATACAAATACGGTTATTATCCACTTAGGTTGCGGACTGGATACACGGTTTCTCAGACTTGGAAAAAGCACAACAGATAAATGCATCTTTTATGAAGTTGACTTACCGGAAGTTATTACTTTAAGGAAAAATCTTCTTCCGGAAACCTCTAACAATCCATTTATAGCCGCATCAATGTTCGAAACTGAGTGGATGGATAATCTTGTAACAAAGCACAAAACAGCAAGATTTATGATTATTGCCGAAGGTGTTTTTATGTACTTTGAATCAGGACAAATAAAAGAAGTGATTCAAAACATCGGTAAACGATTTCATAATTCAAAACTTGTATTTGATGCAGTAAATAGTTGGATGTGCAAGAATTCACATCGACACGATACGGTTAAACTGACAAATGCAAGGTTTAAATTTGCGCTCGATGAACCTCGCTTAATTACACAGTGGGTATCAAACATAAACCTCGAAACAGTAAAACTGTTTTCAGAGTGCGAAGAATGGTGGAAAGCGGGGATAACAATAAATATTCTTATGCGTGTTTTCCCTTTCTTAAAAAATTCAAGCCGGATGTTAACTTATAATATAGGATGATCATTATGGAAATACTTGGAATTTACAAACAAGACAACTTAACCTTTATTCAAGGCGCCGGTGGAATTCAACTTTTAGAAGAAACATGGATGAGAAATTCAAAAACTATTCTAAAGAAAAAAAAAGAAAAATATTTAATAAAATCTCAAAATGAAAAAATCAATCATTTTATATTAATGCAGAGAGTAAATGAAAATTATTAATTCGACCTTGAATGGGCAGATTTTTGTTTGTCCTTGTCATAATAGAATTCACCTTGAATTTGGAAATATAGTGATTCAAATGAATTATGAAGAACTGGAAAGTTTTTCTGAATATATTCTTAAAATTAATTATAAACACTATTTGAATATTAATAGAAATGCTCCGAACAGAAGAAAATTACTTCTTCATTTGGGCTTTAAGAAAATTCATTTTGCACTTACCCCAAATGAATTTTTAGAATTAAAAGAGTTGCTTTCACCGAAAAAAGAAGTAAAAACTTTTAATCCGATAGATTTTTTAGCAAACCCAATTATTTACAATTGAATTAAATAATTCCAAAGACATATCAATATGAAACATCTCGATTCCCAAATAAAAGGGATGCAGCCATAAAAATATCCTCATTTCAGGCGATTGATACCATTTGTTTTTGCATCTATCTTGTAGCAATTAAAAAAAACAAAAAGGAGAAAAAATGAAAATAATACTTTTGCTACTATTCGTGGTATCGTTAGTATTCAATATGAATGCGCAGGAAAAAAACGGAACAATTATTAATGGTCATGTTAAATCGGTTAAAACAAATGAACATATACCTTACGCTACAATTATAGTTAAAGGTACAAGTTTAGGAACATCAACTGATGGAACCGGGCATTTTAAACTGAATAATATACCAGTAGGGAAAACTATAATTATAGCAAAATCCGTTGGATATAAGGCTATGGAAAAAGAAGTTGAAGTTCGAGAAAATAAAATATTAGAGATGTTTTTTGATTTAGAAGAGGACGTACTAAACCTTGAACAGGTTGTTATTACAGGAACAAGAACCGAACACTTTGTAAAAGATGTTCCTGTAAGAACTGAAGTAATAACTTTCAAAGCAATTGAAAATAAAAATGCTACCAATTTGTATCAAGCTCTTGAAGGCACCCCTGGTGTTAGAGTTGAAAATCAATGTCAGTATTGCAATTTTACAATGATAAGAATGCAGGGTCTTGGAGCCGAGCATACTCAAGTATTAATCAACGGACAACCTATGTATTCAGGTTTAGCAGGTGTATATGGTTTACAGCAACTAAGCACAATTGATGTTGACAAGATTGAAGTTGTAAAAGGAGCCGGGTCGGCTCTTTATGGAAGCGGAGCTATTGCCGGTGCGATAAATGTTGTTACAAAAGCACCGGGATACATTCCCTCAACAAAGATTGATGTGCAATTTGGAAATTATAACACAAACAGATACGACATTTCTTCCTCTTTGCGAAACGAAAGAGGGAATATTGGTCTAAACGTATTTGCTCAGCGTTATACTGAGGGTGCAATTGACGAAACTAAAGCGGGAATTAGTTCAAGCGAAGTTAAAGGCAAAGATGGAATTTCCGACAGAGTTATGACAAATCTTACAAATGCAGGGTTTAATTTATATATAAATGATGCTTTTATGGCGAACGACCAACTTACTTTACGTGGGAAATCAGTTTTCGAGAAGCGTGAAGGCGGTACAATGATAGACGATTATTATCGCAATCCTTTAACCGATGGAACTGAAAATATTACTACTGACAGATATGAAGCATCATTAAATTATATCAAGAAGATTTCTGATAACTCCGAATTGAATTTTACAATTGGATACACAAACCATAACAGAAACGCGACCAATGATTCCTATTTAGGCGATTATATGTCAACCCACAACGACAGCGTACCTGATGTAAGAGATATGCGTCCTTATCTTGCAGAAGAAAATTCAATTACTTCCACACTGTCATTTAGTTCAAAATTAGGAAGTCATAACATTATTCTCGGAGTTCAAGGATTTTACGATGAACTTGAAGAATCGGGGATGTATGTGGTAGTTGATGAGGAAAGTTCGTTTTTAGGACAATCTTACCGTTCGGTTGCAGATAAATCGGCAAGAGAGTTCGGCGTATTTTTGCAGGATGAATGGGAAGTTACGGATAATTTTATTGTTGTACCCGGAGCCAGAGTAGATTTTCATCATTCGAGTGAAAAATATACAGCAGATAGGCAAGTGTTTGAATTAAATAATTTCCCTAAAACAAGCTTCGATGAAACAACAATTAATCCAAGATTGGCTTTGCAATATAAAATAACGGATAATGTAACTGTACGAGCAAACGCCGGAACAGGTTTCCGGGCTCCATATGGTTTTTCCGAAGATTTACATTTATGCAGCGGTTCGCCAAGGGTTTGGAAATCGTCCGAATTAAATCCCGAAAAATCAGTGAGTTACAATTTCTCTGCTGATTATTATGGCAATACTGTAAGACTAAGCGCGAATTTTTTTAGAACCGATCTGAAAGATAAAATTGGTTTTGTCAACGCCGAACCCGCTGTAAAGAACTTGGGATACGATTATCAATGGAAAAACATTGATGATGCACTTGTACAAGGTTTGGAATTATCTGTAATAGCAAACTTTTTAAGCGATATTGATTTCGGCGTGGATTTTACGTACAATCAGGGCGAATATAAAAATGTGCGGGAAGATTGGGTTGGCTCAGAGTACGAATCACAGAGTAAATATATTTCAAGGTTCCCTACAACAACAGGTAATGCAAAACTTGAGTTTAGTCCAAATACTTGGACATTTACGTTAAGTGGAAGTTATCAAGGAAAAATGTATATCGACTATTATAATGAAGATATTGACCCTGTCGTTGGAGACCTTAGTAAAATTAAAAAGACAGATCCATTTATGTTGTTCAATGCAAGAGTTGCAAAGGAAATTGGTCAATTTAAATTGTATGCAGGCGTTAATAATATATTCAATTATTTGCAGGATGAAAAATATTTGGATGATGCTGCTTTTATGTATGCTCCTGTTTATGGTACAATGTTCTACGGTGGAGTCTCGCTTGAAATAATGCATTAATTTGGGAATATTTTAAGTAGCTACAAATATCATAAATTAAATAAATCAAACAAGTTTATTTTTTTACTTCCCCTTCATATAAGGCTCATTCATCTAACTCAGATTAAAGTTTATTGAATGAGCCTAAACTTTATTCCGTCACAAAGTTTCTAAAAAGTTTTGGAATTTTTGAGATATAAACGTATTATGTGCTTTAAATCATTAAAAGTGGACGAATATTATTAAAATAAAAAAAGTTTTGCTTTTTATTTTATTCTCTATATCAGTAGAATCTCAAGTTATTTATGGAAATGATGGAATTGACTTTTCTTTTAGTTATCGTGGCGATTTCTGGCAGGACGGTACAAATGAAAAATTTTACTATCTCGATAATTTCAATATTGATCTCGGTTTAGATTTGGAATCATTAGCCGGCTGGAAGAGCACTTCTTTTTTTGCAGGAGTTCTTGGAAACAATGGAAAGGATCCTAATGAATTAATTGGTTCTGTACAAGGAATTGATAATATAGCAGCATATAACACTTGGAAACTATATCAATTATATATCGAACAGAAATTTGCCGAAGATAAATTTGCAGTACTTGCCGGATTACTAGACTTGAATTCAGAATTTGATACTCGCGAATATTCAAGCGTTTTTATTAATCCATCGCACGGGATTGGCGCCGAATATGCTTTAACAGGGTATAATGGTCCTTCAATTTTCCCGACAACCTCGCTGGCTTTTAGAGTTTTATATAATTATAACGCAAGCTGGAATATCCGTTTGGCTGTATTCGACGGGGTTTCTGGAGATCCTGAAAATCCAAAAGGGACACAAATAAAAATAGGTAAGAACGACGGGGCTTTGGTTGCTTCAGAAATAACTTATCAAAGTAGCGAAGAAGAAAAATATTTCAAATACTCAGTTGGAGGCTGGCTATATACAAGTGAATTCCCAGATATAGAAACTGGAGAAATGCGAAAAGGGAATATGGGATTATATTTATCTGCAGAAAAACAGCTTTATAATGAGGCGGATGCACAGGGACTTGGTGGATTTGTTAGACTTGGTTTGGCTGACAGCAAAACTAATTTAGTTAATGCATATTACGGAGCCGGTTTAAATTACAAAGGGGTAATCCCGGGAAGAGAGGAAGATGTTTTAGGAATAGCTGCCGCAATAACGCACAACAACAAAAAATACGTAGATATTATGAAAGCTGATGACGTAACGATTGCAGCAAATGAAGTTATTATGGAATTAACTTATAAAATGTCTTTTTTCGAAAGAATTTTAATCCAGCCGGATTTACAATATGCCATCAATCCAGTTGAAGGCGATCAGGGTAAAAACTATTTAGTTGTCGGGGTAAGATTAGGTCTGGTTTTGTAAAACACAATATGAAAAGAAAATAAGTGTACGGAATATTTTATCCGGCAAACGGTTTTTAAAATTGTTTTGCCGGAATTATTCAACAAACTTGCAGAAAACTAAAATAAGATTTTAAAGAAACTTACCATTCCAAGAATAAAAACTGAAACGATTATAAATAATCCTGCAAGACAACCAAAACGCAATGCTCTTTCTTTCCAGTTGTCTTTATCATTCTCATTTTTTACATATTCAGGTTTTTTCTCGGAGAGTTCAACATATTGAAGAAAAATGCTGCTTTCTTTATCAATCCAATCAGCTTCGTAGTCAAGAGGAATTTTCAGGTTTTCGGATAAGCCGGATTTTTCATCTATTTCGCACGCGGCTTTTAAAAGATTTACAGCAAAAAGTTCAAGTCCCTGCTTGTTAGCTTTAATATAACTTTCATCTTCGCCTCCGCCGTAAACAAAAATCCCGAAAGTAGTATCTTTACTTTTGCTTTTGTCTTCAATTTGGTCGATTATCTTTGTTAATTCTTCTTTATTCAAAACCGCTCCTTTAATCGTAAAAATAAAATTATTTACAATAAATTAAATAATAAATATTTATAAATCACTTAAAAACTATATTTGCTTAAATAAATGCATAAAAATTGAAATATATTCTATTTAGTGAACTAATATTTCGGAATATTAGTTTTTATTTATATGTTTGTCCTGTAAATAATACTTCTTGTCATTTATACAGCCAATTTTATGAAAAACAAACAGGATTTACTCAGATCATTTGCAAAAGACATATTAAGTAAAAGACAGACTCATAACTGCACTATTGCAATTAAGGGAATAACTCATTCATTTGTTGAAGAAATATTGCAGTTTCTTTTCCCTCATTATTCGGTGCAGCAATATTATACAGAAGAAGAAATTATTGCAAAGCATACTTTGCTTAAAAGAAATCTTAAAAATATACTGAAATCATTAAATAATCTATCCGAAGGAAAGGCGGTAAGCATAAGTGAAAACTTTGGGAATAAATTACCCGAAATATCAGATAAACTGTGGATTGACGCAGAAGCGATTTATAAAGGCGACCCGGCTGCAGAGAGCGTGGACGAGGTTATCCTTGCTTATCCCGGTTTTCTTGCAATTGCTATTTACAGGATTGCACACGAATTATACGTGTTGAAAGTGCCCGTATTACCAAGAATAATGACAGAATATGCTCATCAAATTACCGGAGTTGATATTCATCCAGGAGCTTCAATCGACGAGGGTTTTGTAATTGACCACGGTACCGGTGTGGTAATTGGCGAAACAACTGTTATAGGTAAAAATGTTAAGATTTATCAGGGTGTAACTCTCGGTGCGCTAAGCGTTGATAAAAAACTGGCAAAAACCAAAAGGCATCCAACAATTGAAGATAATGTTGTTATTTATTCTCAGGCTGTAATTCTCGGCGGAGATACTATTATCGGTTCCGATAGCATTATCGGAGGGAATGCCTGGATTACAGAATCGGTTCCTCCGCGTTCGGTTGTTTATCATAAAAGCGAAGTAAAGGTGCGCAAACAAAATGAAAGCCACGAAATAATTGATTTTTGCATTTAATTTTATAGGAAAATACTATGAAAGTGAATAATATATTAGAAGTAATCGGCAATACGCCTCATCTTAAAATAAATAAATTATTCGGCAATAAAGCCAAGGTTTGGATTAAACTTGAAAGACAAAACCCCGGCGGCAGTATAAAAGATAGAATTGCTCTTTCGATGATTGAAGAAGCTGAAAAAAGCGGAAAATTAAAAAAAGGAAGTGTAATTATCGAGCCGACATCCGGAAATACAGGCGTTGGTTTGGCAATTGTAGCTGCTGTAAAAGGATACGATATTATTCTTGTTATGCCCGAATCATTTTCGATTGAACGCCGGAAAATTATGTCAGCTTACGGTGCAAAGTTTGAACTTACACCCCGCGAAAAGGGAATGAAAGGCGCTATTGAAAAAGCAAAGGAATTAGTTGAAAAAATTCCGGGAGCTTGGATGCCGCAACAGTTTGAAAATGCAGCAAACGTCGAAATCCACAAAAAAACGACAGCTCAGGAAATACTTAAAGATTTTCCTGAAGGAATTGATTATTTAATTACAGGCGTTGGTACCGGCGGACATTTAACAGGCGTTGCCGAAGCGTTAAAAGAAAAATTTCCGAATTTAAAAGTCTTTGCAGTAGAACCTGAAGCTTCTCCCGTAATAAGCGGCGGGCAGCCCGGACCGCATCAAATACAAGGAATTGGAGCGGGATTTATCCCACTCAACCTGCATACAAATGTTCTTGACGGAGTAATTAAAGTAAGCAAAGACGAAGCTTTCGAATATGCTCAAAAAGCGGCGCTTTCCGAAGCTCTTTTCGGCGGTATCAGTTCGGGTGCTACACTTGCTGCAATTGCTAAAAAACTGCCCGAAATTCCCGAAGGAAGCACGGTTCTCGGTTTTAATTACGATACCGGCGAGCGGTATCTCTCGATTGAAGGATTATACTAAAATTAAAGGGGGCGAAAGCCCCTTTTTTAATTAATAATGAAGAATTAAGAAGTAATAATTTTATTTGCGTGAAGCAACTATTTGTTTAATTTTGCGTAACAAATTAAACAGAAACAGGAGAGTAAATGGGTAAAGTAATATGCATTTTTATATTTTTGGTTGTTTTGCAAGGTTGTGCAACTGTATTTTCTGGTTACGAAGATATTGTAATAATTAAAAACGCACCGGATTCTTTAAAAGTTAGCAGCAATTTAGATGTAAATTATCCCACTGCACAAAAAGAGGCAAAATTATTAAATAAAGCGGAAAAAAGTTATGAAGTGCAAAAGTATTTGGAAATAAAACTCCCTAAAAATAAAGATCATATCCTTATACTTGAAGATGATAAAAAGATTATAAAAAAAGAAATGAACAGAAAATTAAGTCCGGTAATATTTTTATTGGATGCTATTTTTGTTTTGCCCGCAATTTATGATGGTATTACAGGGAACTGGTTCTATTTTGATGACATTGAATATAGTGAACTGGAAAAATAATTTTGATTGTGTGAAGGATTCTTTTTCTGTAATTTATTAGTGTACTTTTTAAATAAAAATGAGCTTGATATGAAAAAGTATTTTTGGGCAGCGCTTATTTCGCTTTTGATATTTAATTCCTGCAACGATAATTCTGTTGAACCGGTCTTCAATAAGCCGATTCTTGAAATAGAAAGAGTCGGCGGTTGTTATGCTGAGGGTGATATTATTAATGGGAAAATCATTTTAGTCCCTTATTTAAAAGGACATTACAGAGCTGAATTCAGCGGTGTGGTTTTAAAATCGGAAATGCCAGAAGATACACTTGAATGTTTTTATAAAACAGACAGTAGCGATTCCTGTCTGGTTAAAAAGAGTGTAAAATTCTATTTTAATGTTAAAGAATCAATAGAAATAAATGAACTTGTTGAAAAACTTAAAGATTGGAAACCGGGATTTGCTTTGCCTGCATTTAGATTATGTAGTTGGGAATTAATAAAGTTCAATCAAAACATGGAAATCAGGATATACAAAATTAAGCATCGCGATGATGAAAATTGGCAAAAATATTATAAACTTAGCGAGTTGATTAATAATTCGGTTTCAAAAGAATTAAGTAAAACAAATCTAAAATATTTTTAAGAAAATGTTCCTTCGTTTTGATTAACCATAAATACAATTACCATAATTGCGGCAACAGCTAAAATTAAAAGTATTGTTAAAACCACAGAGATTATTCCTAAGATCATTCCTGCCTGTGTCATTCCTTTTTCCGAAACAGGAATGATTCCGTCTTTAATTTTTTTAAGGTCTTTGTAACCCATTACCCAGGCAGGTATTCCTAAAAACGGTCCTAAAGAAACAAGGCTGAGGATGCCAAAAATTAAAATCATAACTCCTCTGCCTTGTTCTTTTGCATAAACTTGATGGCAATTCTGGCATTGATTACTGTTTTCTACTAATTCAGTTCCGCAATTTTGACAATACATAAAATTCCTTTTTATAATTTCACAGAACAAATTATCGGTTTATAACAAGATAATCAAGTCTGAGCTTTAATATTTTTACATTTTCTCGGCAATTGAGCAAAATAAATTCCATGCAGCATAAGCTTTCATATTTGCATTTATTGGTTGAGAATGTGCTGCGCCGCAGTTATACCAATCAACATTTTGAGTGTGAGAATTTTGCCAGATAGTCGCCCAGTTTTTATCGCGCGAACCGTTGCCGTCGCTGTCGTAGTTACATTCATCGTTTGC
>JAAYAN010000025.1 GCA_012719345.1 Ignavibacteria bacterium
ACATAAATATAAATTTTTTCATATTTCCCTCCGTTTTAATTTATAAATAAGTGTTAAAAACCATGATAAAAAAAGTTGCAAGTAATCATCAAAATATTTTTTAATTTATTATTTCGCACAACCTTACTGTATTTACTTATTAAAAGTAAAAAAAATAATGATTAAACAGCTTATTAATTAACTTAATAATGGTAGCAAGTTAATACTTCAATTCAAATATTTTTCTTCCTATTCATATAATAATTTTATATTTTTCTACCAAAATTACGGGGATTGTTAATAAAATTAGCAGGAATGTTAGGGAAATGGAAGGTAGCAGACCAAAAAAACTCGTAGCAAATAAAGAATGCCTAACAGCAACGGGAGAAGAACGGGTAGCAGTTAAAGAACATCCTGTAGCAACAGGTAAACATCGCATAGCAACAGACAAATGCCCTGTAGCATCGCCTAAACGTCCAGTAGCAACAGACAAATGCCCTGTAGCAGCCCATTATTTTCAGTAGCAGGCGCAAACCTCCGGTAGCGCGCTAAATATTGTTGAATTATTCCATTAACAAACCATAAATAAAAGGAGTAAACACAATGTCAAGACCACAAGCATCCGAAGCCGCAATACTCGAACGAAACGGCATAGCCCTCGAAAACGCAGGAAAACAACCAGAAATAGCTTCCCTTATGGAAGAACACGGTTACGATTCAGCCGAAATTGCAAATGGCAAAGCATTACACGAAGAAGCCCTGCGCGTATCCAGAAAAAATAAAGTTGAAGGAGATGAAGCAAGCGAAGCATATAAAATATATGCAGACATTTACGGCAGACTTGATGAAATGTACAGCCGCGACCGAAAAAAAGCAAAAATCGTTTTCAGGGAAGATCCTGTAACTTTGAAAAAACTTGAACTTACCGGAACCGTACCTCAGGCTTATGTAGCTTGGCAAAAAACTGTAGCTAATTTCTATTCTACTTTAAATGCAGAATCTGAGTTAATTGAGAAACTGAAACGGCTTAAAATTACCGCCGAAAGTGTTGCAGCTGCAATAACATTGGTTGAACAGATTAAAACAGCAAGAGCGGCATATCTTAAAGAAAAGGGAGAATCGGAAGATGCGACAAAAGAAAAAGATGCAGCCTTTGCCAAAATGGATAAATGGATGAGCGACTTTTACGCTGTTGCCCGCATTGCGTTGGAAGACAAACCGCAGCTCCTCGAAGCCCTCGGTAAAATAGTAAAAAGCTGATAAAACTCTGTGCAACACCGTGGAAAACTCTGAGAAACTCTGTGGTTAAACCCAAGCCGCTTTAAACCACAGAGTAACACGGAGTAAGGCACAGAGTTTCGCAGAGAAGAAAATAAATGCTTTTGTTAATCAACTAAGGAAAAGAACGCAGTTAATAGTAAACAAACATTCTAAATTGCAATAAAAAAACAAAAACTCAGTGCAACTCCGTGAAAAACTCTGAGAAACTCTGTGGTTAAACAAGCGCGATTAAACCACAGAGGGACACGTAGTTTCACAGGCAATATCACTGACTTTCGTCCTTGCCAGCCTTTTTACGCGCGATACTTTCTACTAAATCTATCAGGAGAAAACTCCATACAGGACGAAAAGAGGTTAGGTAACTACTTTATTACCACACCCCACTCAACTACAGCAAAACCATTTCTTTCAAATTTCGGAATAACAGGCTTTTGTAAAAGTGTATTTTTGTTTTCCGAGCCTTTTATTACATAAAAAAGACGTAATAAACTATCTGGTGTTTTGTTTATTTTTAATTTAACAATTTTGTCAATAACATTTATAAACTGTGGATAAATTATGTAATTAGGATATTCCCTCAATCTGGGGATCCAATAATCAATAAAATCATCTATTTCCCGACCTTTAAAACCACTTGAACTAAGGTTGTTTTTAAAAAATAATTCCAAACTATCTCTACTAACAGACCAACCAAAATCATATTGATAAGCATCAGGGGTTTGGCATTCATAAAAAAGATAATCATATTGATTATTTATTCTTCCAGTGGGTTCAACTTCTACAATCCATTCTCCTGAGTATTTTGGTATTGATTCAATTACTGACCCTCCCATTGGGAATTCTAATTTAATTGCAATTAAACTTTTTTCTTCAGGATAAATGTATATGTTGGGTTTTCGTACAACTGGACCCACATTTGTAGTATCCATATCGATAGGATCAGTTGGAGAGGATTTTTTACACCCTGTGGATGAAAGGAATAAAAGACCAGCCAGAATAAGGAAAACTGATATTTTCATTCTCTTTTTCATTTCATTTAACTCCTGATTATGTTGTTGCCTAACTAAATAATTATCCGTCAAAATTTAACGCAGGTAAAAAATACATAATCACATTTCTAAAGTCAAGAAGTAATTCTTCAAGTTAGTTAAATTTCTTAACTCAGTGCAACTCTGTGAAAAACTCTGAGAAACTCCGTGTTTAAACAAGCGCGAATAAAACAAGAGTAAGACGGAGTAAGATTATGATTAAGAGCAAGAACAAGAATAAACTCTATGCGCTTTGCGCTATGCGGGCTTTTAAAAATCAAAATTATCCGGGTCGGGTCCAAATCTTTTAAACCTGTCGAGCACCGAAATTCTCTTCACATCTTCATCCGCTAACTCGAAGCTGAAAATATCCAAGTTCGATTTTATCCTTTCCGTGTTTGAAGATTTTGGAATTGTTACAATATTCAACTGTACATCCCACCTTAAAACAATTTGCGCAGGAGTGCGGTTATATTTTTTTGCAAGCTCTGCAAGAAGGGGAACATCGGTTAAATTTCCCTGCATCAGCGGACTCCATGCTTCGGGCTGGATATTCTGTTCGCGGCAATAGTTTAATAATTCAGGCTGCACGAGATACGGATGAAACTCGAACTGGTTAACCATCGGCTTAATTTCGCAGTCAGGCAAAAGCTCCACGATATGGT
>JAAYAN010000026.1 GCA_012719345.1 Ignavibacteria bacterium
ATCAAACCTGCTTTTTTTAATTTTTCCAAACGGAGATGTAATTGAGTATGTAGTTAATGCAAGTAATCAAAGAATTGCCAAAGTAAAAGATGGAGTAATTGAGAAAAAATGGCTATATTCCGGTGGTCTTTTACCGGTAGCAGAAGTAGATATCGCCGATGAAATAAAAGTTCTTTACGGTCTGGGTTACATTATTAAAGGGGATACTACTTACCGCGTTATTACAAACCACCTCGGTTCTGTAAAACTAATTGTAAACGCAAGTACCGGAGAGATTGTTCTTTCAAATACTTATGATGAATGGGGAAACCTAACTGACCAAACAGGAAATGCAGAATGGCTGGATTATGATTTAGCCTTCGCCGGCGGTTTGTACGATGCCGACACAAAACTTGTACGCTTCGGCGCGAGAGATTACAACCCTGAAATAGGACGCTGGACAGCCAAAGACCCCATTGGTTTTGGCGGTGGGCAAAGTAATTTTTACGAGTACTGTTTGAACGATCCGGTTAATTATGTGGATTTGAACGGGTTGCAGAAACTTATACTAACACCAGAACTCACAAATGGATTAAATTCGATGTTATCTTTCGCAAATAGTCATTCCACTGAAGGTGAAACAGGTGGAATATTTTGGGTTGATAAAAAAGAGTATGATGATAATGATGGTGATATATCAAAATGTACAGTGCATTTTTGGGAATCAAATAGATGGTACCCAATTGATAGGACAAAAACTAAAGCTTCATTTCCGATAGGCCCTTGGATTGATAAGTTTCAAGAATTCTATCCAGAGAGAAAAGTAGTCGGAGTTGGACATACTCATCCTCCACAAGGATATGATAAAAGGCCAACATGGCCAGGTGACTATGATATTAATAATTTATTTGATTTGTATTATGGCAATGTTATGGTTAATTACTTAGGTAAGTTTCAAGTAGTAAAGGGTATGGGAAAGGGAGATTTTAATGAACTTGAGTAAGAGATAATGTAATGAGAATAAATTATTTATTTGTAATTTGCTTAATAATATGTAGTACCAATATCATTCTTGCGCAATCTTATCACAAAGATAATAAAAATGATTATGATTTGCTTTTAGACAAATACCTTTCATTGGATATTATTAAGACAAATATTTCAGAACCTGTTTATTGGACTTTTCATTGTAGGATATTACCAGGATGGTCAGAACATAAAGAAAGATTAATAATTATTTATGAAAAGAATCGTGATTCATTGTTTTATAAATTTATGATTCCTAAAGATTCTTCCATTAATAGCTATTATTTTAAAAATGTAGATATAAATAAAATCAATATCCCTATGGATGTATATGAAGGGTATGTTAATAATGATATAGATTTTTACAATTTAGTAAAAAGAATAAACAGTAATTATTGTATCAATCTTTTAGATATGCCATCCTATGTGTTAGATGCAGATTATTACGAATGTACTTTTAATAAATTTGGACAATTAGCGTGTTTTCGTCTAAATAGTTTTGACAAAGATACAAAACAAATTTTAATTTTAATAGATGAAATTGAAAAGAAAATATTAGAAAAAAATAATTTATCTGAACCTTAAAATTTAAATAAAATCTAATATTTTAAGTAATCTTTGTAATGAAAAGAATAAAAAATGTTATATAAAAATTATTGTACAACTGTTGTTCCCATTAGGATATTGAAATGGGATTACTTGTATAAGACTACAGTGATATGGTGAACAAGTAAATAGTTTAACTTAGAATAATAGAGAAATAATGGTTATATTCCGGTGGTCTTTTACCTGTAGCTGCCCGACAACGCCGGGTAAAAACTCGATTCAGCAGACAATATAAAAGTTCTTTACGGACCCGGTTACATTGTAAAAGGAGATACAACTTACAGAGTAATTACAAACCACCTTGGTTCTGTAAAACTAATTGTAAACGCCGCAACCGGAGAGATTGTTCAAAGCATTGATTATGATGAATTTGGAAATATAAGTTCTTTACTTAATGAAAATAGCCTGCCCGCCGCAGCGAAGCGAAGGAGGGAGTTTACGGATTTTGGTTTCGCCGGTGGATTATACGATTCTGAAACCGGATTAACACGATTCGGCGCAAGAGATTACAACCCTGAAATTGGACGCTGGACAGCCAAAGACCCGATAGGCTTTGGCGGCGGGCAAAGTAATGCCTGAATGACCCGGTGAATAGGATTGATATTAATGGGTTGCAAGAGGTGGTGGTTTTTGGTGAAGTAGATGTTGTCCCAATTATAGGTGCAGAAATCGCAGGAGGATATGTCTTTAATACAAATAAACCAACAGAGTCAGGACATTTTTTATCAGGAGGTACAGCTGGGGGATTAAATGTTGGTGCTGCTGTAGGGGTTGGATATTATGCACGAGGGGCTGAAGGAAAATCTATAAATTATGATTTTAATTTTGTGGTTTTCTCAATTACACTGACCTATGATAATATAGGATTACATGGAGGTACAATAACATACGGACCTGGTGCTGGGTGGTCGAAATCTGAGACAAATACAAAAAAAACAATTACACTTAAAGATATATTGTCATTTTTTACAAACGATGACGGGTGTGAATAAGAGTATTGAATAGTATCGGATTTCTAAAATATCTATATTAAGGAAAGTGAAAATGGATATAAGATTAAAATTTTATCTTTTGCTTTATTTTGTAATTCCAGTTGGAACAATTGGTTTGTTTTTGCTGGCTTTAAAATATGAGTTTTTTGTATTTATAATTATTCTTCACGCAATTGTTAATTGCATCTTAATACTAAAAATCAAATGTCCAAAATGTGGACACCATATTTCGGAAAATAAGATATGTTTTGGAGAGTTGGAATTTTATATAAAAATGCCAATATTACCATCTAAATGTCATCATTGCGGTTATGATTATAATAAAAAATCACATAAGCAAGAATAAAATTGTCTTAAAATATTCTCCTTGTTTTCTTGCCGGTAGCTGAGCTCGATTCGGCAGACAATATAAAAGTTCTTTACGGTCCGGGTTATATTGTAAAAGGAGATACGACTTATCCCGCAAAAAAACTGCGGGACAGGCACCGTTATTACAAACCATTTCCGTCAATAGCTATGCCTGGCGAGTTGGTTC
>JAAYAN010000027.1 GCA_012719345.1 Ignavibacteria bacterium
ATAGAACAAGGTATGTTTAAAGCTTACATCCAGCTTGGGTTAATTGCTCAGGAAGTAAATAAAGATTTTGAAAAGGCTGCTGAATATTATAACCTTGCTCTTGAAAAAGGTGTTGATGCAGGTTACTATTATTTAGGTCAGCTGTATCAGAATTCCTATCACGACTATAAGACAGCCGAAAACTACTATCTCAAATCTGTGGAAAAGGGCAATAACAATGCAGTGTTTAATTTGGCATTGCTGTATCAGAATAAACTGCACGATTACGAAAAAGCAAAAAAATATTATCTTATTTCTGTCAATTATGGTAATGTTGATGCAATGAACAATCTTGCAGTAATCTTTAAAAAAGATTTTAAGGATTATAAAAAAGCCGAAGAATATTATTTAAAAGCTCTTAAAAAAGGCAATAAAATTGCAGCAAATAATCTTGCATTACTTTATCAGAATGAATTGAATGATATTTCGAAAGCAATTGAATATTACGAAATAGCTGTTAGAGAAGGAAATATTGCAGCCGTTTACAATTTAGGAATACTATACCGCGATTCAAAAAAAGATTTTGAGAATTCTGATAAATATTTTAAAATTGCTGCCGATAAAGGGCATAACAAGGGTATGATACAACTTGCATATAATTATTTCGAGCAAAGAAAGGAAAAAGATACAGCCCTTGAGCTTGCAAAAAAAGCTTTCGACTTTTTAAAAGATCAAACAAATGCATATATTTATACTTTAATTTTAATGTGGCATAACAAATTTGAAGAAAATGTTTCGATTGCCGAAAAATATGTTGAAACAGAAGAATTTATGTCGGATATAAACAGGCGTTTCGAAAAATATATTATGTTTTTAATTGCAAATAAAAAAACAGAATATGTTTATAATATGTTTGATTCAAATAAATATGATTGCAAATACAGATTCAGACCTCTTTATTATGCTTTAATGTTTTTTATGAAAGACACACATCCCGACGAATATCAGCGTATGGGTGATGAACTGAAACAGACAGTTGTTGAAATTGTGATAAAAATTAAGCAAATGAGAGTTCAGTATAACATTAGTTAACAGAATTTGCAGATTTTTCTTCATTATTAGAATTCCTTTCATTATTTTTAAATACTTAAGACAAATAAAACACTGTCTAAGTATATTATTGTTTAAAATATCACCTAAGATTGAGGTTATTATGTGGAAAAAAATACTGTTATTATTAATTATTTGTCTCTTTAGTCAGACAGTATTTTCTCAGGCAAAAATGATTAAAAAATATCATCCATTTATGAATTCGTTCGTTTTATCGGGAGATTTCGGACTAAATCTGAATTATAACGATTACGAAAATGTGGGTCCGGGTATATCATCAAGAATATCAGCCGAGTATTTTTTTGAAACATATTCAAAGCATTCAATTGCTCCAAGGATATCAATTGAAGCTGGGTTTTTGCGGGGTGCAGATTCGAGAAGAACAATTGATGAATACAGAACAAAATACATTTCCGGCGGCATTGGGATGGTTTACGCGTATCAATACGATGAAACTTTTTATCCCTATTTGTTTGCAGGATGTTCAATAATATTTTTCGATCCTTTAACACAAGAATGGAAGGAAATGCCAAATAATTCTGCCGGAAAGTATATTAAGACGGATGTTTTATATAACGGAGAAATTGGACTGAGAATTCTTGTAGCAAATAATTTAACTATGAATATAAGTACCGGAATAAAAGTTTCTTCAAGCGATCGGTTAGATGATGTGCAGGCTGGCAAGCATGATGACTTATTTTTTACAACAATGATCGGTCTGTCTTATTCGCTTAACGGAAAAACTGATGAAGATAAGGACGGTATTCCTGATGATATTGATGTTTGCATGAATATTTATCCGGGAATGGAAGTTGATGAGAGAGGATGTCCTGTAGATAATGACAAAGATGGAGTTCCGGATTATCTTGACAAATGCCCGTGTTCAAAAGAGGGAGTTAAAGTTGATAAAAACGGATGTATTCTTGATACAGATAATGACGGAATAACAGACGATTTGGATAACTGTCCGAATACCCCGAAAAATGTTAAAGTTGATGAAGATGGATGTCCTGAAGATAATGATTTGGATGGAGTGCCTGATTACATTGATCAATGTCCCTACACAAAATTAGGTGTTGCCGTTGATCATAACGGGTGTCCTATTGATTCTGATAATGATGGAGTGCCGGATTATAATGATAAGTGTGATAATACTGAATCTGGAGTAAAGGTTGATGAAGACGGGTGTCCTATAATTGAGGATGAATTTGTTCTTTCCGGAAAATTAAGTTTTGGTTCCGGCAGAGCTGCAATGTCCCCGACAGCTTTAACAGAACTCGAAAAACTTATTGAAGTAATCAAAGCTGATCCTAACTCAAGATGGAGAATTGAAGGGCATACAGATTCCGATGGCAGAGCACAGGATAATTATCGGTTGTCATTTGAAAGAGCAAATGCAGTTTTGGAATTATTTATAAGTAAAGGTCTCGATAGGAGCAGATTTGATATTATTAGATTTGGAGAAGATTACCCGATTGCTGATAATTCTACCCCTGAAGGGAAAGCTAAAAACCGCAGGGTTGTTGTTAAAAAAATATATTAGAAAAAAAACGTTGGAGCGGGTAATCAAAAATTACAAGCAGTTTAAAAAAAAGAAACCCAGATTAAACAATAATCTGGGTTTTTTTTATTTTGAAATTTCTATAAGCTCAACTTCAAAAAGTAAAGTTTTTGCCGGACCGATTACAGGAGGTTTGCCTGATTCTCCGTAAGCGAGTTTGTATGGGATGTAAAGCTCAAATTTAGAACCGGGACTCATTAATTTTAAAGCTTCAGTCCAACCCGGAATTACACCAATAACAGGAAAAGTTGCAGTTTGACCTCTTTTGTAAGAATTATCAAATTCAGTACCGTCTATAAAATATCCTCTATAGTGCACAGTAACGCTGTTTGTATCATTAGGGCTGGGTCCTGATCCTTTTCTTATCTCTTTATACTGAAGACCGCTTTTTGTTGTAATAACACCGTCTTTAACCTTATTTGCTGCTAAATAGTTTTCACCTTCCTTAATGTTTTTATCCTTTTCTGCTTTAGTGAGGCTGTCTTTTTCTGCCATTTTTTTAGAATGAAAAGCTACGAGAATATCAGAAATTTCTTGTTCACTTAATATCGGCATTTCAGATAAAGCATCTTTTAATCCTTTGGCGAAAATATCCGCTTCCACTTTTATTTCCTGCATTTTCATGGTTTGTCCGATATTATAGCCGATCGAATAACTAACCTTTTGCATTTCAGTTTTAAGGTCTTCTTTAGTTAATTGTTTTTCCTGAGCAGTTGTTAATAAATGAAATGAAGCAAACAAGATAATTAATAGTATTTTTTTCATTAAGACTCCTTTGGTTAAATTTTCTAGGCATTAAAATAATCTAATCTTAAAATAGTTCCAATTTAAAAAAATTTCACTAAACTTTTTTAAATAATATTCGAATATAATAATAAGGGATATGATATCCCCGTTTATCATTTAAGCAGGGAGGCTAAGATGGTTATTTCAAGGGTCATCTCGGATGCCGGCTCCTACAGTGCATCAGGCGTTATAAAGAGCAGTGACGCCAGATCGAATAACGATTCTGCCATTGGTGCTATCTCTGACGAACAGGCAAAGTTTAAGGAAAAACCCGACCCTTTAATTAGGGCTATAGTTGATCCGGAATTTGCTGAGAAGTCAAAAGATTCGTTAGAGTATAGGGAGCAAAAAAAAGGGATTTATGTTAATATGGTTTTATGAAAATCTAACTAAATAGCCTTAGTCCTCAAAGCTTTAACAAAATCCTAAGCAGGCGGTTTAATACCGCCTGTTTATTTTAAAATATCATTCTTTAATTATTGGAAGCTGAAAAGAAAAAGTGGAACCGATGCCAAGTTTGCTTTTTATAAATACTTTGCCGTTATGATCTTCAATTATTTTTTTTACAATCCATAAGCCAAGTCCTGAACTATCTTCGCCGGCGGTAGGCTTGGGAGTTAAAATTACACCTTTGTTGAATGCTTTTTTTACATCTTCTTCAGATAGCCCGACCCCATTATCCGAGACTTCGACAGTAACATTATCTGAATTAAAATAAGTTCTTACATGGACAATAGTATTTGGGAGAGCATATTTTATTGCGTTATTCACAAGATTTTCAATTGCTTCTGTAATTTTATCGGGATCAATATTGTTTTTAGGAAGGCTGTTGGATGATTGATTAAGTAATTTAACGCCTTTTTTCTTTGCATAAGAAGCATTTTGAATGCAGATATTATCAATTATATTTTTTATAGAGGTCATTTCAAATTTCATTGTTTCTTCTGGTTTTTGCCTTGCCATAATTTTACTTATTTCGTGTGCAAGTTTCACAACCTGATCTGAAGAGGTAGCAAGATTTTCGATGATTTCCTGTTGTTCGGTTGCATTCAAATCATACCCTTTTATCAAATCGATATATCCTTTTATTGCAGAAGCAGGATTCTTAATATCGTGGATAGCAATGGCAAAAAGCTCATCTTTTTGTTTTTGTAACTCTTCGAGGTTTTGTTTGGAAGTCTGCAATTTTATTTTTTGTTCGAGCAAAGTTGAATTGATTTCTTCAAGCTGGGAAATATTTGTTTCAAATTCTTTAATTTTTTGAATTAATAATTCATTTTTATTTTGTTCGTTTTGCAGACTGGTTTTTAGTGAATTATATGAATGTCTTAAATTTTCATATTCCTCGGTTAAATTAAGTTTTAAAAGTTTTTTTAATGTATTATTTTTTTTGTTTTGAAAAAGGACTAACAATAATAGTAAAGCGACAACAATAAAAAGAAAAATTAAAATATAACTCTTCTCGGAAAAATCACTTTTTTCAGGTATTTGGGCATAATAAAAATCTGCAAATAAGGAAAACAGAATTAAGCTTTTAAATTGAATCTTGTTAAGCGTGTATTTCATAATTTTTCCAGCAAAAATAAGAAAATGAATTTACATATTATCGGATAATATTAAATAATTATGAGTACGGTTGAATTAAGCCGGATGTCTCTTTATATTTGATATTGCAAAAAATAAAAGGAAAATATATGAATAATGTTGTATTGGATACAAATTTTGAGGATATAAAATTATTTAAGAAAGGAAAAGTCCGTGATATGTACGATTTAGGTGATTATTATCTGATGGTTTCAACGGACAGACTCTCCGCTTTCGATGTTATAATGAATCAGGGTATACCCGATAAAGGAAAAATTCTTACTCAGATTTCAAAATTTTGGTTTGATTATTCAAAAAATATTATTGATAATCATATTGTTTCAACAAATGTTGATGAATTTCCGGAAGTTTGTAAAAAATATAAAGATATATTACAAGGCAGATCGATGCTTGTTAAAAAAGCCGAACTTATTCCTATTGAGTGCATTGTGCGCGGTTATATAACAGGTTCTGGATTAAAAGATTATCAGAAAACTGGAATGATTTGCAGAATTCCTCTTCCTGAAGGTTTGGTAGAGTCTGAAAAACTGCCTGAACCTATTTTTACACCTTCAACAAAAGCTGAAATAGGTGACCACGATGAAAATATTTCTGCTGAGCAGGCTGAAAAAATAGTTGGCAAAGAAATATTTGAAGAAATTAAAACAAAGACTTTAGCGGTTTATAAAAACGCATATAAATATGCCGAATCACGAGGAATTATACTTGCAGATACAAAGATGGAATTCGGTATTTACGATGGGAAAGTTATAATAATAGACGAATTGCTTACCCCGGATTCATCGCGCTTCTGGCCGATGGAAAGTTACGAAAAAGGTAAAACTCAGTCGAGTTACGATAAGCAATATGTGCGCGATTATCTTGAATCGGTAAAATTTAACAAACGTCCTCCGGCTCCCGATTTACCTGAAGATGTAATTATTAACACAAGCAACAAATACAAAGAAGCTTTATATAAATTAACCGGCAGAAATTTAGAACAATGATTCCGGTTAAACTAAATATTGATAAAAACACTTTGAATATTACCTGGAATGATAATTCGGAAGATAAAATCAAGCTGGCAAATTTAAGGCGGCTTTGCCCTTGTGCTGTTTGCAACTCCGAAAGAGAAAAGAATGGCAACACATATATACCTATTTATACAGGAAATCAATTGAAAATTGAAAATATAAAAATAGTTGGAAGTTATGCCGTAAATATTATTTGGAAAGACGGTCACAGTAACGGTATATACGATTTTGATTACCTTCTGAAAATTTCACGGAATTAAAATGGTATTACCTAATCAGCTTACTGTTTTGAGGATAATTTTAACTCCTGTTTTTCTTTTCTTTTTCTTGTCGGAAGATATTACTTTCAAACAGATATCAATTGTAATATTTATCATTGCAGCAATTACCGATTGGTACGATGGCTGGTTGGCAAGAAAATTTAATTACATTACAACTTGGGGAAAATTTATGGATCCTCTTGCCGATAAAATTCTTACTTCTGCCGCTTTTTTCGGATTTGTTTTTATTGATGTTCTTCAGCTTTGGATGGTGATAGCCATTGTTATAAGAGATTTTTTAATTACTATTTTAAGATTGATTGCAGAACATCAGAACAAATCTTTCTATACAAGCAAAGCTGCTAAATGGAAAACTTTTATCCAAATGGCATTTATATATTATTTGTTAACAGTATATACACTAAAAACATTCGACTTTATTTATGTTGGAAACGAAAATATCTTTTCTTTATTGCTTGATGAAAATATTGTAAATTATTCGATGTTTGCAGTAACAGTATTTACGTTATATACTGGATTTACATATCTATTTAAAAATAAGCTTATGATAAAAAGGCTGATTATTAATGAAGATTAATTCTTTTATAAAACTTCTCGGTTCGGGAATTTACACAGGATATATTCCCTATGCTTCAGGAACTTTTGGAAGTTTAGCTGCATTATTCATATATTTAATACCTGGCTTTGAAAGCCATTATGTTCTTATACCGGTAATAATAATAACAAGTGTTGCAGGTATTTTTATTGGGAATCAGTTTGAAGATAAATATGGCAAGGACCCGAAAGAATGTACTATTGACGAATTTGCGGGTACTTGGATCAGTTTTCTTTTGATTCCTAAAAATGCTGAATGGATTATTTCTGTTTTTATAATCTGGCGCATTTTAGATATTATAAAAATTTATCCCGCAAACATATCAGAAAGGCTTAAAGGAGGTTTAGGTATTATGCTCGATGATATCATTTCCGGAATATATGCGCTTTTGCTGAGTTATTTTTTACTTTTATTTTTTAACTGATTTCAATAAACCTGAGAATATAAATGAAAGCTTTCATTATTTCGGTTGGGGATGAGTTACTGATAGGGCAGACTGTTAATACTAACGCATCATTTTTGGCTGAACAATTAACAAAATATAACTACGAAGTTGTTAAGATAAGCGTAGTAGGAGATGATGAACAAGCAATTCTTGATGAACTTGATTATTCAGTTTCTTTAGCCGATGTTATTTTTGTTACCGGAGGATTGGGACCGACACACGACGATATAACAAAAAAGTGTCTTCAAAATTTCTTCGATAAGTCCCTTGTTGTCAATCCCGAAGTTCTTAATGACGTAAGACTGTTTTTTCAGAAACGCGGAAAAACCTTAACGAAAATAAACGAAGACCAGGCTCTTGTTTTGGAAGATGCAACCGTATTTAGAAATCTTGTAGGTACTGCTCCGGGAATGTTGAATGAGAAAAATGGAAAATTTGTTATAACCATGCCAGGTGTTCCTTTTGAAATGAAAAGTATTTTTGAAAATTCCGTGTTACCGTATTTAACTGAAAAATATCCGCAAAATAAAATAATTATTAAACAATTAAACCTGCTTACAACAGGCATTGCTGAATCTATTCTATATGAAAAGCTTGGCGATTTGGCAGTGCTTTTATCAGGAGCAAAACTTGCTTTTTTACCAAATGAGTTTGGCGTAAAAATGCGGATAACTGTTACTGCTTCATCTGAAGAAGAAGCTGAGAGCAAGATTTTAGAAATAGAACAAAAAATAAGAGCAATAGTTGGTAGATACATTTACGGAAAAGGTGATGCAACAATAGAAGAAGTTGTTGCCCGCTTATTAATTGACCGAGGACTGAAATTAGGTGTTGCCGAATCCTGTACGGGTGGTTTAATCTGTAACAGATTAACAAATGTTCCAGGCAGCAGCAATTTCTTTGAACGGGGAATTATTACCTACAGCAATGGAGCAAAGGTCGAACTTCTTAATGTGAATGAGGATTTTATTCACAATTACGGAGCAGTAAGTCTGGAAGTTGCGCGACAGATGGCTGAAGGCGTAAGAAAATGCAGCGGAACTGATATTGGCGTTGCTTCAACAGGAATTATGGGTCCTTCGGGAGCTACCGAAAACAAACCGATAGGACTTGTTTACATAGGTATTTGCGATGATAAAATATGTACTGCAAAAGAATTTCATTTTGGAGATGATAGAATACTAAACAAAATTAAAACTTCGCAAGCTGCAATAGAAATGTTAAGAAGATATCTTCTTGGAATTCCGTATGACGAATAGGCTTTTTATTGCGCTTGAAATTCCTGATGAAGTTAAAGATAAACTAATTTACTTGCGAAATGAAATTTACGGAGCCGGTTTTAAGAAAATTAAATGGGAAAATAAAGATAAGCTTCATATCACATTGAAATTTTTAGGCGAAACAGAAATTACTTTATATCCTGAATTAAAAAATACAGTTTCAGAAACAGTTGAAAAGCAAAAGAAAACTTTGTTGTCATTTTCAGAATTCGGTGTTTTGTACAATAATACAAGTCCCAGAATTCTTTTAACCGGAACAGAAAAAAATAATGAGTTGCAATGTTTTAAAAGAAATATTGATGATAGATTAAGTGAGTTGGGGTTTGAAAAAGAATCACGAAGATTTGATCCTCACCTAACAATTTTCCGATTTAAACGCGCAGAAGACTCGATAATTGAGGAAAAATTTCTTAATAAAAAAATAGAAAACGTTAAGTTTACAACAGAAAAAATAGTTATATACAAAAGCAGTTTATTGAAAAGCGGATCGGTTTACGAACCGGTTGATGCATTTTTTATGAAATAAAGGAGGGACAATGGCTGACGAAAAAGAAGCAAAAATGAAAATTTTACAAGAGACTATCGGCAATATCGAAAAAATGCACGGCAAGGGAACAATAATGAAATTGGGTGACGGTGTAGTGAACAAAGTGGAAGCGATTTCCACAAGTTCGTTATCGCTGGATGCCGCTTTGGGTATTGGGGGTGTTCCAAGAGGAAGAATTGTAGAAATTTACGGACCAGAATCTTCAGGTAAAACTACAATATGCCTGCATATTATAGCAGAAGCACAAAAAGCAGGCGGGCTTGTAGCTTTTATTGATGCTGAGCACGCACTTGATGTGAATTATGCAAAACGGCTTAATGTAGATATAAATAATCTTTTAATATCGCAGCCTGATTACGGCGAGCAGGCTTTGGAAATTGTTGATACTTTGGTTAGAAGCAATGCTCTTGATGTGATTATAATAGATTCTGTTGCAGCGTTAGTTCCGCGCGCTGAAATAGAAGGAGAAATGGGAGATCCTCAAATGGGACTTCAGGCGCGGTTGATGTCGCAAGCTTTGCGAAAACTGACCGGAGCGATAAGTAAATCGAAAACCTGCGTGATTTTCACAAATCAGCTCCGCAGCAAGATTGGTGTTATGTTTGGAAACCCCGAAACAACAACAGGCGGTAATGCGCTTAAATTTTATGCATCTGTGCGAATGGACGTGCGGCGTATTGCTGCTATAAAAGAAGGTGAAAATGTTATTGGTAACAGGACAAAAGTCAAAATAGTAAAAAGCAAAGTTGCTCCGCCATTTAAGGAAGTGGAGTTTGATATTATTTATAACGAAGGAATCAGCAAAGTAGGCGATATTATAGATTTATCGGTAAACAGCGGTATTGTAAAAAAGAGCGGAGCTTGGTTTACATATGGAGACGATAGGTTTCAAGGCCGCGAGCAGTTTAAACAGAAAATAGCAGAAGATAAAACTTTGTTTGAAAAATTAGAAAAAGAAGTTAAGAAAGCTATAGGTATTTCTGAAGAAGAAGAAAAACCGGTCAAATAATGCTTATTAAAAGTATCATCCGAATAAAGAACAAAATCAGAATTTCTTTTGACGATGATACTTTTTTAATTTTAAATGAAAATTCAATAATAGAATACAACCTTTATAAAGGACTTAATTTACCTGATGAGCTTTTTGATAAATTAAACAATGAAAGCAGGTTTTTAACTGCAAGTAATTATGCATTCCGCTTGCTCTCCTTAAGAAATTATACAAAAAAAGAATTAACAGATAAACTGAAGAAAAAAGAATATGAAGAACCGGTAATACTGAGAGTCCTTAATTACCTTGAAGAAAAGAACTACATTAATGATGAAATATTCGCCGAAAAATTTCTGGAAAGTAAAATACGACAGTCAAAAACCGGACAGTTAAAGATTAAAAGTCAGCTAATTAAAAAAGGAATTGAACTTAAAATAATTGAAAGGTTATTTAGAACTATACTGAAAGAAGAAGATTTTGAAATAACTGCAATAAATTTGGCGCAAAAAAAAATAAAAATGCTTAAAAGCAAACCTCTGCAAGAAAAAGTTAAAATGCACAAAATTTACAATTTTCTTTTGGGCAAAGGGTTCAGTATGGAATTAAGTTACAAAACAGCGGTTTCTGTAGTAAATAAAAAAGAAGAATAAGAATTGATGTAATTGATTAAATTAAATAGATTTTGTTAATTTATATCTTAATTTTTTTTGAATTTGGAAATTCTTCAGCAAAGCATTTGGTTTAATAAGATCTCAAATGAAATAAAATGATACTAAAGGAGATTGCAATGAAAAATAAAATAATTGGCGATGGATTAACATTTGATGATCTTCTTCTTGTTCCGGCAAAATCTTCGGTACTCCCGCGCGAAACAGATATCACTTCGTATCTTACCAGGGATATAAAACTTAATGTCCCTCTTCTTTCGGCAGCAATGGATACAGTTACTGAATCGGAAATGGCAATTTCTATGGCGGGGCAGGGAGGTATTGGTATTATTCATAAAAATATGTCTATAGATGCCCAAGCCGATGAAGTTGATAAAGTTAAAAGATCCGAAAGCGGAATGATTCATAATCCTATTACTCTTACCCAAGATAAAACTATTGGATGTGCTCTGAACGTAATGAGCAAATATAGAATATCTGGTATCCCGATTGTTGATGAAAAAAATAAGCTGATTGGAATTCTCACAAACAGAGATTTACGTTTTGAATTAAATCTTGATCTTCCAGTGAAAGAAATAATGACTTGTAAAAATCTTATAACTGCTCCTCAAGGAACAACGTTAGAACAAGCCGAAAGTATATTACAAAAACATCGTATAGAAAAATTACCTGTTGTAGATAAAAACAACATTCTTAAAGGATTAATTACTTTTAAGGATATTTCGAAAAAGAAGAAGTTCCCGAATGCATGTAAAGATGAAATCGGAAGATTAAGAGTTGGAGCAGGTGTTGGTGTTACAAGAGATATTCTTGAAAGAGTGAGCGCGCTTGTAAGCGTTCAAGTTGATGTGATTGTTGTTGATACAGCTCACGGACATTCGGATGGAGTTTTAAAAGCTGTTAAAAATATTAGGAAAAACTTTAAAAATATAAATTTAATTGCCGGAAATATAGTTACAAAAGAAGCTGCCTTAGCATTGGTTGAATGCGGGGTAGATGCAGTAAAAGTAGGAATAGGCGCCGGCTCAATTTGTACAACAAGAATAATTGCCGGTGTAGGGATGCCTCAAATCAGCGCTGTTATGGAGGTTGCAGAAGCTCTGAAAGGTAAAAAAATACCGGTTATTGCAGACGGAGGTATAAAACAAACCGGAGATGTTGCAAAAGCAATTGCAGCCGGAGCCGATACAGTAATGATTGGTGGAATGTTGGCTGGTGTTGATGAAACACCCGGTGAAAAAGTTTTATACGAAGGCAGAAGCTTTAAGGTTTACAGAGGAATGGGTTCGATAGGAGCTATGCAGCAGGGAAGTAAAGACCGTTATTTTCAAGATGCTGAAGATGATATCAAAAAGCTGGTACCAGAAGGAGTTGAAGGAAGAGTCCCTTATAAAGGACCTCTTTCCGATACAATATATCAATTTATCGGAGGTTTGCGTTCTGCAATGGGGTATTGCGGCGTAAAGACTATTGAACAGATGAAGACAAAGGCAAGATTTGTAAAAATTACAAATGCAGGACTTCGCGAAAGCCATCCGCATGATGTGATTATTACAAAAGAATCGCCAAATTATCATCAAAGATAAAACAGACCTTTACAATGTTTAAAGTCTTAATAATTGCATATTATTTCCCTCCAATGGGACTTGCCGGTGTACAGCGTACTTTAAGGTTCGCAGAATATATGCCTTTGTATAATTGGGAACCTACAGTTATTACTACAGGAACAAAAGAGCTTAATGCTATTGATTTATCGTTAATGAATGAAGCCCAGGAATCCGGAATCAGAATTATAAGAACAAATCCTTTGCCAAAGAACATTAACGAATTATCCGAACAGACAATAAGTATGTCTCATAAGGTTAATGCAAGTAAAGTTAAAAAGTATTTCAATTCTTTCTATGTTCCTGATGAAAAAAAACATTGGGCAAAAAAAGCTTATGAAAAAGCAAAAGAGATTTTAGCAAAAGAAAAATTTGATATAATTTTTATTCCGGCTCCGCCTTTCTCGGTTTTTGAAATAGGTGCTGCCCTGAAGAGGGAATTCGATATACCCTTGTTTGTTGACTACAGATCTTTGTGGTACGGAAACCAATATAATATTTATCCAACTTTATATCATTTTGTCAAGCAGAAAAGAAACGAATACAATTGCTTAAGAGCAGCTGAAAGAGTAATAGTCGTAAACAGACGAATAAAAGAAATGCTTCTTACCAACTTTAAATTTCTCAGGTTTGAAGATGTTCTTATAATTCCGCATGGTTTTGATAGTCCCGACTATCAGGAAAACAACAAATATCCTAAGGTAAATGATAAATTATCAATAACTTATACAGGTTTATTTGCAGATAAAATTACTCCTAGATATTTTCTTAAAGCATTTAAGGAATTATCTATTGAACGACCTGATATTACTCAAAACATTGAATTAAATTTTGTAGGTGCGTTAAATAAAAAGAATAAAGCTTTAGTGCGGGAATTAAAACTTCAGGAAAATGTTAAGGAATTCGGGTATCTTACACATAAAGAAGCTGTACGCAGAATTGTTTCGAGTGATGCTTTATGGCTGATGATTAGCAAAGTAAAAAATGCCGATGCCGTAACAGTTGGAAAAATGTTTGAATATTTCGGGTCGGGCAAACCTGTAATAACTTGTGTTCCCGACGGAGCAGCAAAAGTTGCTGCACAAGAATACGGAGCCTCGTATATTGCCGAACCCGATAACATAAGCGAAATACAAAATGCAATAGTAAAACTTCACGAAGATTTTAGGAATAATAATTTGCCGAAAGCGAACGAAGATTTTATGATTAAGCACGAAAGGAAAAATCTGACTGAAATATTAACAAAAGAATTTCAGTTTTTTATTAAGGAAATTGTATGAATGTTTTATTGATTGGAAACGGCGGAAGAGAACACGCTATTGCTTATAAATTATCAGAAAGCAAAAGTCTTAAAAAATTATATATAATTCCCGGGAATCCCGGAACTGCTTCTTGTGGCGAAAATGTAAATCTAAAAACAGATAAAGATATAATACTCTCTTTTTGTAAAGATAAAAATATAGATTTGGTTGTAATAGGACCGGAACAGCCGCTTGTTGATGGATTATCGGATTTTTTGCTTGAAAACGGATTTAAAGTATTTGGTCCGTCTGCAAAAGCTTCACAAATTGAAGGAGATAAAGTTTTTTCTAAAAATTTGATGAAAAAATATAAAATCCCGACTGCAGCTTTTGAGGTTTTTAAAAGAGAAGAAAAAGCAAAAGCCGAAGAATATATAAGAAACTCGAAATTCCCGCTGGTATTGAAGGCTTATGGACTTGCAGCCGGCAAAGGTGTTTTAATCTGCAATAATTTTAAGGAAGCAGTAAATGGATTAAAACTTATTTTTGAAGAAAACGCATTTGGAGATGCAGGCGAAAAAATTGTAATTGAAGAATTTATGCAGGGTGAAGAAGCCTCTGTTTTTGCAATAACTGACGGAAATGATTTTATTACTCTTCCCGCAGCTCAGGATCATAAAAGAATTTATGATAATGATGAAGGAAAAAATACTGGCGGAATGGGTTCTTATGCGCCTGCTCCTGTAATTACCGAAGAGCTTCAGAAAGAGATAAACGATACTGTTATATTGCCTACATTAAAAGCTATGGAAGCAGAGGGATGTAAATTTTCCGGCTGCCTTTATTGCGGTTTAATGATAACAACCGAAGGACCTAAAGTAGTTGAATTTAACTGCCGGTTCGGCGATCCCGAAGCACAGGTAGTTCTTCCAATATTACAAGGCGATTTTCTTAAACTTCTTATATCTGCTGCCGAAGGGAAATTAGATAAATCCCAATACAAATACGAAAACAAATCAGCAGTTTGTGTTGTTGCCGCCTCTGCAGGATATCCGGATTTATATAAAAAAGGCTATGAAATTACAGGCCTTGAGAAAAAATTAAACAATATAATTGTATTTCAGGCAGGAACAAAATCGGAAGGGGATAAAATTGTTACAAGCGGCGGAAGAGTTTTAGGGATTACCGCAGTATGTGATGAAAATAATATCCCAAAATGTAAAATAATGGCTTACGAAGCTATTAAAAATATTAATTTCGAAGGAATGCAGTTCCGATCTGATATTTCGGATAAAGCTCTGAAGCATTTAAAATAATATCAGCCGGGAGGCCAATTAAATTTGCGTCCGCCAAGAAGATGCATATGAATATGATATACTTCCTGTCCGCCGTTATTCCCGCAATTAAAAACCAGCCTGAATCCATCTTCCGAAATATTTTCTTTTTTAGCAATTTCATTGGCGGCATCAATCATTTCACCTAAAAGAACTGCATCCGTTTTTCCGTTTATTTCACGGATAGTCGGGATTTCTTTTTTAGGAATAATAAGAATATGAACAGGAGCCTGAGGCTTAATATCCCTGAAAGCAAGAACATTTTCTGTTTCAAAAACAATATCTGCAGGGATTTCTTTAGATATAATTTTACTGAAAATAGTGTTTCCCATCAGTCTTTTCCTTTCTCTATATCGTATTTTTTCATTTTGCTGTATAAATGGCTGCGCTGGATTTCAAGAATATCGGCAGTTTTGCTTATGTTCCAATCATTTAATTCAAGCTGTTTTTTTATAAAAACGCGCTCTGCCTTTTCTTTAAATTCCTGAAATGAGTTTGAAACATTAAGAATATCATCAATTTTCCCTTCCAATGGAGGCATCAATTTATAAATATCATCTTCCGTTATTTTATTCCCGGGTATCATTATTAAAAGCCGTTCGGTAAAATTTTTAAGCTCCCGGATGTTTCCAGTCCAGCTGAATTTTTGAAGCGTAAGTAAAGCATCGTTCCCGATTTCTTTTGACGGAATATTGTTTTTTGTGCAGATATCGGAAATGAAATGATTTATAAGTTCAGGAATATCTTCTTTTCTTTCGCGCAAAGGGGGAATAATAATTGGGATTACATTTAATCTGTGATAAAGATCTTCGCGGAAATTGCCGTTTTTAATTTCCTCTTTCAGGTCTTTATTTGTTGCGGCAACAATTCTAACATCAACCGAAATTTTATTAGTTCCCCCAACTCTTTCAATTTTTCCGTCTTCAATTGCTCTTAAAACTTTTGCCTGCGCCTGTTGGCTCATATCACCGATTTCATCAAGAAAAAGAGTGCCGCCGTCGGCTTGCTCAAACTTTCCTATCCTTTGCTGGACTGCACCGGTAAAAGAGCCTTTTTCGTGTCCGAAAAGTTCGGATTCTATAAGCTCGTTAGGTATTGCAGCGCAGTTTACTTCAATAATTTCCTTGTTCGCTCTGTTACTTGCTTTGTGGATTGCGCGTGCAATAAGTTCCTTTCCGGTTCCGTTTTCTCCAGTAATTAAAACACGCGCTTCGGTTTTGGCAACTCTGTCAACAGTTTCTAAAATAGATTTAATAGCTTTGCTTTTGCCAATGATTATATCTTTTGATTCAGCCGATTTTTTTAACGTCCGGTTCTCTTTAATTAAGGATGATTTTTCAATAGCATTGCGCACACTTATTAAAAGTTTTTCTCTGTCAATCGGTTTTTCAATAAAATCGAATGCACCAAGTTTTGTAGCTTTTATTGCATTTTCGATGCTATTAAAGGCTGAAATCATAATTACATTCAGTTCAATCTTTTTTTCGCGTAACATATTCAAAACCTCAAAACCGTTTAATCCAGGCATCTGAATATCAAGCAGAAGCAGATCATAACTGTAAGTAGCGATTTTATCAAGTCCTGTTTGCGAATCGCTGCAATATTCCACATAATAATCCTCGTATTCGAGAATCATTTTCAAGCTTTCGCCAATTTCAAGTTCATCATCAATTATCAGAATAGATTTCATAATCACTTAATGTTTATTAAACTGTTGCCAAAAAATAATGAATATAATTTTAAAATATCTGAAGGAAATAAATTTTTATTGTGGATTAAACAATCTCCAAACATTTCTCCCAAAGAATTTGTTCTTAAATCTCTTATATCCATCGATCCGTCAATTTTAAATGCTGTTTCGAACATTTCAACAAAAATGCTTGCAAATTTCGATAAATTTAAAAATGAGCCGTTGTAAGCGAGAAAAGCATTCCCAAAAAAATGAGCAATTTTATCTTTATCACCGAATTTGCCCGAAGGAGAATCGGGAAAGAAATATTTAGGAAGTTTATTTAACCGCAAGTTAAATGTTGAATCGTCGGGCGAGGGAAGATAAACAGGGATTTTAATGTTAAGTAAAGACGATTCCATCGGTATAGAATTATAGGGCAGAGTTGCAAATGAAAGACAAAATAGTGTTTCGGAATAATCGTAATCAAAAGTTTTTAATGCAAAAAGAAATATTGAATCGACAACTGATAATGATTCGCTTAAAGTTGTGATTTTGTCAAAATCCGAAGCTGCTATATAGTTTGAAATTAAATAAATGCCCTCCGAAAAAGTTGCTTTTTTTTGCGGGTAGCTTTGAATGGAAAAAAGGAGAAAGAAAAGGAAAAATTTCATCGATTAATCTCGGTATAATTTATGTTTGGAGATGTATTTTATTACATCATCGGGTACAAGAAAATCAATGGGGAGACCTTTTTTAATTCTGTTCCTTATTTCTGTTGCCGATATTTCGATATTCGGAGTATCTGCAAAAATCACATTCTTTTCGAAATGATGTTTTATAATGTATTCTTTTTCAGTAATACGCTTCATTACTATTACTTTTGCAAGCGATAAAATTTCTTCGGGTTTGTGCCAATTATCGAAACAAGCATAATTATCGTATCCTATTATAAGTTCGATATTTTGGTAAATATTTCTCAAATATTTAATTGTTTCAATTGTGTACGAAATTCCGCCTTTTTGAAGTTCGTAATCCGAAAAGCCAAAATAATCGAAATCCTTAATGGCAGCTTTTAACATTTCTGTTCTGTGAGCAGAGTTTGAATTTATTAATCCGGTTTTGTGAGGCGAAATGTAGCAGGGAATAAATAAAATTTTTTGCAGATTTCTGATTTCAAGAACTTTACGGGCAGTAATTAAGTGTCCGTTGTGGATCGGGTCGAAAGTTCCGCCGATTATTCCGATTGTATTTTCAGTTTTCAGCATAAAAATTAAGATAAATTTTCTGAAATAAGTTTACGATATCGCATAATTTCTTCTTCAAGAAATGCTTTTTGTTTTGCTGAACAGGATTTATACTGCGATTTGCGAAAAGCAAGCTTCACAAGATTTTTAATATATTTTTTTTCCGGGGAATTAATTCCGATTACCGGTGAAGAAAATTTATTACCCTTAAATAGAGAAATGTGCGCTTGCGGAATTATACCAAATTGGACTTCCTCATTTAATTCATTCCTTATAATTTCAAATTCCTTTTTTAAGCTGTATTTGAATACTGCAAAAAAAGACGCAATAATTATAACCATCATAAAGAAACCGATAAAAGAAGTGTAACTGTTACTTACAAGCAGATTCCAAAGGAAATGGACAAAAACAGCTAAAAATAAACCTATAATAATTGTTGATGATTTTTTCCAGCCCGATTGAAACTTAGCTGAAGTTAAAAAAGCACCGAAGGTTGCAGTGGCAATGCAATGCAAAACTGCAGAAAATATACTCCGTATAACAACAAGCTGAATCCATAATTCCAATGTTGTACCGAAACCAACGAAATACATAAAATTTTCTGTCATTCCAAAACCAAGACCAACAGCTCCGCCATAAACCAGTCCGTCGGTTATATTGTCAAAATGTTTATTCCGGAAAGTAAAAATTAAAAAGGCGGCCTTCGTTAATTCTTCAACAAAAGGAGCAAAAATTACTGTCGAAATAAATTCGGTTACTGCCTGATTGACATTCAGGATAACCAAAATCGCTTGCAAAAAAGCTACCCCGATTACCGAAAAAATAATTGCTCCGGCTGCGCCCCATAAAAAGTGATATATTACTAAAAGCAAAGGTTCTTTTTCGTATTTATCCAAATACCATAGCAAAACCATATAACTTATCATTGGAATAAAAGCTGCAAGAAACGACATTAAAAGCATTATTCAGACCTCTTCAGATTAGAAACTGACAGAATTTTTTTCCAAGAAAATTTGTTTTTATCGATAAGCATAGATATTCTAAAAATATGGGCAGAAAATTTAATTCCGAATAATATTGATAAAAGAAGCAGGGTATAAGTAATAAATATTTCGAATGCCGGCGGATTGTAAAAAACAATTTTTAAAAGCATAATCGGTGCAGTAGTAAGCGGAAAATAAGTAAGTATTTGTGTAATTAACGAATTGGGAGATTGAACTATTACAACAGAAATTATTATAGGCATTAATAGGAAAAGACTTAAATAACCTGCCAGCTGCTGGGCGCCTTGTTCTGTATTTACAAAAGCTCCGCATCCAATAAATATAGATAGATAAAGAAAATAACCGAGCAAGAAATACAAAATCTGGAAACAAAAAAAACTTCCGGTAACTGCATCAATAATTCTTTCGGGATAGAATATGCTGAAAATAATAATCCATATTGCAAGCTGTAAAAGTGAAAGAATTCCCAAACCGAGTATTTTGCCGAAAAGAATATCTTTCGTTTTTACGCTCGACAAAATCATTTCTATTATTCTGCTGTTTTTTTCTTCAACCAGACTTCTTATAAAACTTCCGCCGGAATAAATTATTGTAATGGCAAGTATCATTATAAAAAAATAGGCAGTGTAAAACGAATCTAAAAAATCTCCCATCTTTTTTGATGTTAATTGTGTAACTTTTAATTTGTTTGGGAAAATGACAGAATTATTTGTTTGTGATATAAATAGAAAAGAAGCTTCGTAAACCATACTTTGAATTTCTGAAAAATTGAAATTGTTTAATTCTTTCAGGCATCTCAATTCGAAATCCGGTTTGCCGTATTTTACATCAGCAATTAAAAGAAAATCAATTTCATTTTTTGTAAGCAAAACATCTGTTTCGATTAAAATAATATTATTAGGAATATTTCTATCGGAATAATCAATAAAACTGAATTTAGATTCCAGGTTTTGTTTATTTATTTCTTCTTTAACAATATTTTTTAACCCATCATTAAAAAAAACCATGCCTATTTTTTGTTTGTTTTTATTTTCACTTAATAATTTCGAAGGAATCATTCCAATCATAATAACAATGACAGGAAACAGAATTGTATAAATAAAAAAAGATCTAGTCTTAATTTTGCTGTTGAATTCCCATCTTGCTAATATTAATATACGCTTCAAGAAAAATTACCTTAAATGATTTTTTTTAATTAACTAAACATAAAATATAATTATTTAATAAACAGACTTAAAAATATATAAATAAACTTTTCTTGCTTATGAAAATTGTGATATTTATATTTCGTGTCTGTGTTTCGCGAGTATTGTATGATTATTAAACACACTGATTATTCTGCTGGTGTTCATAACATTGAATTTACAGAGAATTGTACTGAAATTGGTTTGGAAGAGCCGTTCTTTGGTAAAGTAAAAGTAAATTGTAAAATGGATAAATCAATTTACCAGATAGTTCTGAATATCAACGGAAGTTCTCAGGTAAAATATGAATGCGACAGGTGTAACGAAGAATTTATTTCGGAAATAAGCACCGAATTTCAATTGGTTTGTCTTTTTAACAGTGAAGACGTGCAAAATGAAGATATAAATGTTATATATCTTTCGCCCGAACAGGATAAAATAAATATTTCAAATGATGTAAAAGAATATTTTGTTTTAAACGTTCCCATGAAAAAAGTCTGCAAACCCGAGTGCAAAGGATTATGCGCAAAATGCGGTGCTAATCTGAATTTAAAAAAATGCGGGTGCGAAGAATCTATTAATAATCCAGTTTGGGAACCTTTGCAAAAATTAAAAGGAAAATTAAATAATAATTAAACAGGTAATAAAATGCCAAATCCTAAAAGAAAATGGTCTAAAAGCAGACGCGATAAAAGAAGAACACATTATAAAGCATCAGCTCCTGCTTTATCAACTTGTTCTAATTGCGGTGAAATGAAATTAAGCCACCGCGCTTGCCCAAGTTGCGGATATTATGCCGGCAAATCAATTTTCATACCCGAGTCATAATTTATACAAATATGAGTGAAAATTCTGTAAAATCTTCCTGCCGCATTGCAGTTGATGCAATGGGCGGGGACTTTGCACCCGATAATGCTGTTATGGGTGCAGTTGTTGCACAGCAGGGAGATTCTGCAATCGAAATATATCTTCTTGGCATTAAAGAAAAAATCCTTGAAGTATTAAAGAAAAATTCAGCTTCATTTCCCGTAGATAGGATAATTGATTGTCCTCAGGTGATAGAGATGGAAGATATTCCTACAGTTGCATTAAAAGCAAAGCCGGAATCTTCTATTGTTATTGGTGCAAAAATGGTAAAAAACGGCAAGGCGGATGCTTTTGTAAGCGCTGGAAATACAGGCGCTATGATGGCAGCTTCAACTTTACTTATAGGAAGAATTAATGGTGTGGGAAGACCAACCATCGGCGCACCTATGCCGTCCGAAAAAGGATTTACTCTACTGCTTGATGTGGGAGCCAGTGTTGATTCAAAACCTCAGCATTTATTAGAATATGCAATTCTTGGAACTATTTACGCTAAAGAAATTTATGGAATAAGCAATCCTTCTATAGGTATATTAAGTGTTGGTTCAGAAGATGTAAAAGGTAATGAAATGTCTTTAGCAGCTTTTAAATTACTGAAGGATAGCGGATTGAACTTTTACGGAAATGTGGAAGGAAAAGATATACTTAAAGGAACCGTAAATATTGTAATTTGCGATGGATTTGTTGGGAATATTCTTCTTAAATTTGCCGAAGGAGTTCTGTCGCTTCTTAAATACAAATTGAAAAATTATGCCGAAAAGAGTATTATACGTAAACTTAAACTTTTAATGTTTAAAAGTTCGTTAAAAGGTGCTTTATCCGATATGGATGCTGAATCGCATGGCGGTGTTCCTTTGCTTGGAGTGAATGGAATAAGTATAATAGGACATGGTTCAAGTTCTGTTTTAGCAATAAAAAATATGATTTTACGTGCAAAAGAAATGCATCATAAAGAAATATTAAGAAAATTTGAGGAATCTTTAGAAAGATATGGAAGAAAATAAAAGATTATATAGTGCTGTTATTACCGGTGTTGGAATGTATGTCCCGGAAAAAGTTTTGGATAACAAATATTTTGAAGGACTTGTTGAAACAAATGATGAATGGATTACAACAAGAACAGGAATTAAAGAAAGAAGATTTTTGGAAAATGGAGCAACAAGCGATTTAGCAGCTGAAGCTGTAAAAGATTTACTAAAAACATCCAATACCGATCCTTTGGAAATAGATGCAATTATTATTGCAACTATTACTCCCGATATGATTTTCCCAAATACTGCAGCATTAGTTCAGCATAAAACAGGGTTAAATAATGCCTGGGGTTTTGATCTTTCTGCCGCTTGTTCCGGTTTTTTATTTGCTTTGCAGACAGGGTCAAGTCTTATTGAAAGCGGGCGTTATAAAAAGGTTATTGTTGTTGGCGCCGATAAAATGAGCGCAATAGTGGATTATACTGATAGAAATACTTGCATTCTTTTCGGAGATGGTGCAGCTGCTGTTTTACTTGAACCATCTAAAGATTTTTCTTTCGGATTTCAAGATTCTATATTACACATTGACGGATCCGGAATGGAAGCTCTGCATGTGAAAGCAGGTGGAAGCCTTTATCCGGCAAGCCACGAAACGGTGGATAAAAAAATGCATTATATGTTTCAAGACGGAAAAGCTGTTTTTAAAGTAGCAGTTAAGGGAATGGCTGATGTTTCAGTTGAAATTATGAAGAAAAATAATCTAAAGTCCGAAGACATAGCTTTTCTTGTTCCTCACCAGGCAAATTTAAGAATAATTGAAGCTACTGCACAACGGATGGGAATCAGTAAAGATCAGGTTACAATAAACATTCATAAATACGGAAACACTACCGCAGCAACCATACCTTTGTGTCTTGTTGAGTATTACAGAAAAGGTAAAATTAAAAAAGGTGATAAACTTGTTCTTGCTGCTTTCGGTGGCGGATATACCTGGGGTGCAGCTTACATTGTATGGAGTATGGACTAATGAGAAAAACTGTATTTATATTTCCCGGACAGGGAGCGCAATATGTTGGAATGGCTAAAGATATATTTGAAAAATCCCAAATAGCTAAAGATATTGTTAAAGAAGCCGAGGAATCAATAAAGTTTAAATTATCGGAAGTTATGTTTGAAGGTCCAATTGATTCGTTGAAACAGACCGATATAACTCAGCCGGCAATATTTCTTCACAGCGTAGTATTAACATCGCTTATTAAAAATTATAAACCGGATATGACTGCAGGTCATTCGTTGGGAGAATATTCAGCTTTAGTTGCTTCCGGGGCAATGAAATTTGCAGATGCTATAAAACTTGTAAGATTCAGGGGACAAGCAATGCTGCAAGCCGGAATTGATAATCCGGGTACTATGGCAGCAGTTTTAGGACTTACTTCCCAACAAATTGAAGAAATTTGCACACTAGCTTCAGAATCAGGAATTGTACAGGGAGCAAATTATAACTCTCCCGGACAAATTGTAATTTCAGGATCCGTTTTGGGAGTGCAGCGTGCTATGGAAATCTGCAAAACTAAGGGTGCGCGGATGGTGAAAGAACTTATTGTAAGCGGAGCCTTTCATTCTCCATTAATGCAAAGCGCAAAGGATTCTCTTAAAGTAAAATTGGATGAAACTCAAATAAATAATGCCGAAATACCAGTATATGCAAATGTAACAGCCAAACCTGTAACAGACAAAAATGAAATTAAAAGATTACTTTTCGAGCAGGTTACAGCTCCCGTAAGATGGGAAGAAACGATAATAAATATGATTAATGACGGGGCAGATAATTTTATTGAGATAGGTCCCGGAAAAGTTTTACAGGGTCTTATAAAAAGAATTAATCCTGATGTTAAAGTATCGGGAATTGATAAATTTTCGGAATTGGAAAATTTCGCTTAAGAAGAGGAGAGTTAAATTGAATCTTAAAGGAAAAAAAGCTGTTGTAACAGGCGGTTCACGCGGTATAGGAAAGGGAATTGTGCTTGAATTGGCATCGAAAGGATGTGATGTTGTTTTCACATATAATAGCAACGAAGAAGCAGCAAAAGCTGTTGAAAATGATTTATCAGAATTAGGAGTTGAAGGATTTGGAATTAAAGCAGATGCTTCATCTTTTGAAACTACTCAGGAAACGATGAAAAATATACTCGAGAAATTCGGAAGAGTTGATATTTTAGTTAATAATGCAGGGATTACAAAAGATAACCCACTGTTTATGATGAGTGAAAATGATTTTGATTCTGTCATTGATGCAAACTTAAAAAGTGTATTTAATTATACAAAAGCTGTATTAAGACCAATGATTAAGCAAAGATATGGGCGAATAATAAATATTTCTTCTGTTGTTGCAATAACTGGAAACCCAGGACAGGCAAATTATGTTGCTTCAAAAGCCGGAGTGATTGGAATGACAAAATCGAATGCAAAAGAGCTTGCTTCACGAAATATAACCGTAAATGCTGTTTGTCCCGGTTTTATTGAAACAGATATGACCGGTAAACTGAACGATCAGCAAAAAGATGCAATGTTAAAGACGATTCCGCTTGCACGTTTCGGGAAATCTGAGGATATTGCGAAAGTTGTAAGTTTTCTTGTCAGCGATTCGGCTGACTATATTACCGGACAGGTAATTGCCGTTGACGGCGGTATGGTAATGTGATTTTAATTAACTAATATTCAAACAAACTTAGGGAGTATCGAAAAATGGATATTGCAGCTAAAGTAAAAGAGATTGTTATTGATAAACTTGGTGTTGAAGAATCTCAGATTACACCAGAAGCATCTTTTACAAATGATCTTGGTGCAGATTCTTTAGATATCGTTGAATTGGTTATGGGATTCGAATCTGAATTCAATATTTCAATTCCGGATGAAGACGCTGAAAAAATAACAACAGTTGGCGATGCCGTAAAATATCTTACAGAAAAAGTTGGTTAATATTAAATAATGCCGCTTTTAGGCGGCATCTTTTTATTTGTTTATAAATCATTCTGGAAAAAATTATGAGTAGAAGAAGAGTAGTTGTAACAGGTATAGGGACGGTTTGTCCAATTGGTAATACAGCTGATGAATTTCTGAAAGGACTTCAGGAAGGAAGAAACGGAATAGGAAAAATTACAAAATTTGATACAACAAATTTTGATACTAAAATAGCTTTTGAAGTGAAAAATTTAGATTTGGATAAATATATTGACAAAAAAGCTGCTAAAAGAATGGATCCATATACTCACTTTGCGGTAGCTTCTTCGGTAATGGCTAAGGAAGATTCCGGACTTGATCTTGAAAAAATAAATCTTGAAAGATCGGGTGTGGTTTTTGGAAGCGGTATTGGCGGTATGGATACTTTTGAAACACAACATTCCGTTTATCTCGAAGGAGGTCCAAAAAGAGTAAGTCCGTTTTTTGTACCGATGATGATTTCAGATATTGCAGCCGGACAGATATCAATACGTTACGGACTTAAAGGTCCCAATTATGCTACTACATCTGCCTGTGCAACTTCTTCTCACGCTATTGCAGATGCATTTATGCTTATTCAAAGAGGTTCCGCTGATATTATGTTTACCGGCGGTGCAGAGGCTGCTATTTCACCGATGGCAGTAGCTGGCTTTAATTCGGCAAGGGCATTATCAACACAGAATGAAAATTACCTTACAGCTTGCCGTCCGTTTGATAAAAACAGAGATGGGTTTATTATGGGTGAAGGAGCAGGTACAATTGTTATTGAAGAACTTGAACACGCAAAAGCGCGCGGAGCAAGAATTTATGCCGAAATAGTTGGAATCGGCTTATCGGCTGACGCATATCATCTTACTGCTCCAGCTCCAAACGGGGAGGGCGCAGTTCGTTCTATGCGCGAAGCTTTAAGAGATGCCGGAGTGAATCCTGAAGAAGTAGATCATTTAAATGCTCATGGAACTTCGACTGAATTAAATGATAAAAATGAAACAATGGCTATTAAAACAGTTTTCGGCGGACATGCTTATAAAATGAATGTTAATTCTGTTAAATCTATGACAGGCCACCTTCTTGGCGCAGCAGGTGCAGTTGAAGCAATTGCTTCTGCTTTAGCTATTTACCATGGTTTTATACCGCCAACAATAAATTATTCGGAACCCGACCCAGATTGCGACTTGAATTATACTCCGAATAAAGCGATAGAAAAGAAAATAAAATATTCATTGAGTAATACTTTCGGTTTCGGCGGACACAATGCTTCAATTTTATTTAAGAAATTTGAAGGCTGATAATTGAATTTCTTATTTTTGCCCTTTTTAGGTAAAGATAGAAAAAACAAAAAAATCTGGAGCAAAGGTTATCCTGCTGCAGCGAAGCAAAGTATAAAATCACTTAATAAAATGCTGGGGTACAGCTTGAATAATCCTCGGTATTTTATAAAAGCTTTAACACATCGCTCTTATCTGGAAATTTCGCCGAATCTTGATAAATCTTACGAAAGACTTGAGTATTTAGGAGATTCTGTTCTTGGTATGATAACCGCAGAATATCTCTTTGAAAATTTTAACAAAGAACCGGAAGGTTTTCTTACAAAAACCAGATCGCAATTAGTTAACCGCGATACTCTTGCTGTAGCTGCAGAAAAAATTCACCTAAATTGTTTCCTTTTATACGATAAAAGATTTCTCCGGTCGGAAGACAAAGGGATGAAATCAATTCTTGCTGACGGTTTTGAAGCTCTTATTGGGGCTATTTATTTAGATGCCGGAATTAACGAATGCCGCAAATTTATATTAAAAAATCTTATTCTGCCTTGCATTTCCGATGGCTCGTATCTTCAGAATAAAAATTATAAAGGTATGCTGCTTGAATATTGTCATTCAAAAGGGATTAAAAATTTTTATTATAATCTAATTAACGAGGAAGGTCCCGAGCATAATAAAACTTTTGTTGTTGAAGTTAAAATAGAAGATAAAAGTATAGGGATAGGAAAGGGTAACAGCAAAAAAACAGCTGAACAAAATGCTGCAAAAAATGCATTGGAACAAATGGAAATTTATTCCGGATGAACTTCTGATTTTAATCACTTTACAAAATTTTCTTTTTGAATCTATAAAGTTTACACATAAGTTTATTTTTTATAAAAATTAAAATAGTGGAAATATGAAAAACGTTGATTATACGGATAAGTTTATAAACAGGCATATCGGGTCTGACGATTTGCAAAAGAATAATATGCTTGATTTTATGGGGCTCAAATATGAAAATGATTTAATAAAAAATATAATACCCGAAAATATTCAAATGAAAAACGAACTTGAGCTGGAAAATGAAATTTCGGAATACGAATTTATTTCTCATCTCAAACAAATTTCACAAAGAAATAAAGTATTTAAATCTTTTATCGGATTAGGTTATTATCCTTCAATTACTCCGATGGTTATTCAACGGAATATTTTGGAAAATCCCGGTTGGTATACACAATATACTCCTTATCAATCGGAAATCTCACAGGGCAGGTTGGAAGCTTTGCTGAATTTTCAGACAATGATTTGCGATTTAACCGGATTACCTTTGGCGAATGCTTCTTTGCTTGACGAAGGAACAGCTGCCGCCGAAGCAATGATTATGTCTTTTACAGCAAGAAAAGACAAAGATAAAAACACATTTTTTGTTTCGGATGAAGTTTTCCCTCAGACAATAGATGTAGTATGTACGCGGGCAGAAGCATTAGGAATTGAAGTTGTTATAGGAAAACATACTGAATTAAAAGATTTGCAAAAAATCTTTGGGGTGTTGGTTCAATATCCTTCGTCAAAAGGAGAAATTTACGATTATTCCGATTTCTTTAAAACAAATTCTGAGAAAGGCATTTGCAATATCATATCTGCAGATTTGCTCAGTCTTGCCTTGCTTACTTCTCCCGGTGAATTAGGAGCTGATGTTGCAGTGGGAACAACTCAGCGATTTGGTGTTCCTATGGCTTACGGAGGACCACATGCTGCATATTTTGCTGCAAAGGATGAGTTCAGAAGACAGATTCCTGGAAGAGTTATAGGAATGTCGGTTGATAGATTTAATAAACCTGCTTTGCGTATGGCTTTACAAACACGCGAACAGCATATCAAAAGAGATAAAGCTACAAGTAATATTTGTACATCTCAGGTATTGCTGGCAATTATGGCTTCGATGTATGCTGTATATCATGGACCGGAAGGTTTGAGAAAAACAGCTCAGAGGATATATAATCTAACTGAAATTTTAGCAAGATCGTTGCGCAAGCTGAATTATAAAATAATAAATGATTTATTTTTTGACACTCTTACAATAAAGATTGAAGATGAAAGAATATACTCAGATATCAAAACTTTATCAGAAAATAATTCGATAAATTTTGGCTATTTTTATGAAAATTGCATCACTGTTTCAATATCGGAAGTTACTACAATACAAGATATAAAAATTATTGCAGGAATATTTGCTGAGTTTGTCTCGAACACTAATATGAGCGCACAGGATTTTTCATCAAAAGATATAAAACCGATTCCCGAAAAATATTTAAGAAAAACAGATTATCTTACGCATCCTGTATTCAATTCGTATCATTCCGAAACAGAAATGATGCGTTATATCAAAAAGCTTGAAAGAAAGGATTTATCTTTAACTCATTCAATGATTTCGCTTGGAAGCTGCACAATGAAGTTAAATGCAGCTTCGGAAATGGCAGGAATTACTTGGAGCGAGTTTTCTAATATTCATCCATTTGCTCCGGAAGATCAGGTTGAAGGATACCGATTATTAATAAAAGAATTAGAAAATCAGCTAAAAATTATAACCGGATTTTATGCTGTATCGTTGCAACCGAATTCGGGTGCGCAAGGAGAATATGCAGGATTAATGGTAATTCGTGCTTATCATCACTCGAGAGGTGATTTTAACCGAAATGTAGTTCTTATTCCTTCTTCGGCACATGGTACAAATCCCGCAAGTGCAGTAATGGCAGGAGGAAAAGTAACAGTTATTGAATGCGATAAAGACGGGAATATTGATATTGAAGATTTAAGGAAGAAAGCTGAAGAAAACAAAGAAAATTTAGCTGCATTAATGGTAACTTATCCTTCAACTCACGGGGTATTTGAAGAAGAAATTAAACAAATATGTGAAATAATACATAATTGCGGCGGTCAGGTTTATATGGATGGCGCAAATATGAATGCGCAGGTAGGGTTAACAAGTCCGGCGTTAATAGGAGCAGATGTATGCCATCTTAATTTACATAAAACGTTTGCCATTCCTCATGGCGGCGGCGGACCGGGAGTAGGACCTATAGCTGCAGCAAAACATCTTGCCCCTTTTTTACCGGGACATCCTGTAATTAAAACCGGAGGAGAAAAAGCAATTAGGTCTTTGTCGTCAGCTCCTTGGGGAAGCGCAGGTATTTTAATGATCCCTTACGGATATATTAAAATGACCGGAGCTAAAGGATTAAAAACTGCTACAGAGACAGCAATCCTAAATGCAAATTATATTAAGGAAAAATTAAAAAATACTTATCCTGTTTTATTTGTTGGTAAAAGGGGATTTGTTGCACACGAGATGATTCTGGATATGAGAGAATTTAAAATTTCTGCCGGTATTGAAGTAGAAGATATTGCAAAAAGACTGATGGATTACGGATATCATGCCCCGACTGTTTCTTTTCCGGTGCCGGGAACTTTAATGATAGAACCTACTGAAAGCGAATCGAAAGATGAATTGGACAGATTTTGCGAAGCAATGATTTCAATACGCAATGAAATAAAAGAAATTGAAGTTGGTTTATTCAGTAGAGAAGATAATGTTCTTAAAAATTCTCCGCATACAGCGGATGAAGCAATTTCGGATAATTGGCAGCATAGTTATCCTCGCGAAAAAGCTGCATTCCCGCTTTCGTGGGTAAGAGAAAATAAATTCTGGCCTTCAGTATCAAGGATTAACAACGCTTACGGCGACAGAAATCTTGTTTGTACATGTCCGCCTATTAATTTGTATAAAGATTGATTAGGCTTGAGAGTATAATTACCGGATTAAAAATATCGTTTATTGAAAGTGTATTAGTAATTCTTTTAGTATTTGTTTCTCAACTTTCAGCTTCAGGTTTCGGAGAAACAGATTCGGTATTTTATAATAATGACGATATCTTTATTGTTGATTCGATAAAAATTAGCGGAAACGAAAAAACTGAAAATCACGTTATTTCGCGTGAATTAAATTTTAATATCGGCGATACAGTAAACGGAAAAATGTTAAATTTTTGCCGCGAAAGAATTTACAGCCTCGGACTTTTTTCAAACGTTAAAATTATACCGCAAAAGGCAGGGGATTATACAGAAATTGAAATAAATTTAAGAGAAAGTTGGTATATTTATCCACTTCCTGTTCTCAATATAGAAAACAGTTCTTTTAAGAGAGCTTCTTACGGGTTCAATCTTCTAATAAAAAATTTTCGCGGAAAAAACGAAACCATAAGCACCTTTATAACTTTCGGATATAACCCCACTGTTTCGCTTCAGTACCAAGTTCCATTATTGTTTCCCGATTTGGATATAAGTTTTTTATCACGAATATTTTACGGAAAAGCCAAAAATAAAAGTCTAAAAGCAGAAAAAATTCTTGGAAGAGAGTTTAACAATAAACTTTATGGAGGGGAAATTATTTTAGGCAAGCGACTGAACATTTATAATTCTGTATATGCAATGGCTGCTTATAATTATCAGGAAGCTGATATTCCAGAAGATAATTTTAAGAATAAAATATGCCGCGTTCCTTCGCTGGGAGTCTCTTACGAGCTAGATACGCGCGATTTAAAACAATTTCCTGCTGAAGGATATTTTATAACGGGACAGTGGCTTTATAACGGATTTGGGATTAATAACAGGAAATACAGTATTATAAAAGCAGACTACCGGGAATACAGGAGAATAACAGAAAATTTACTGACAAAATGGCGTTTAACCGGAAGGCACGCTTTCGGTAAAAACATTCCAGCTTACGATTATTCATTTTTCGGTTACGATGAAATTGTAAGGGGGCATAAAGATGATGTTAGGGAAGGCAATAATTATTTGATGGCGTCGTTTGAAGTAAAATATCCAGTCATTGAGGATTGGGATGTTTCTGTGAAATTGCCGCTTCTTCCAAAAAGTCTAACTTCTGCAAGAGTGGCTATTTATATAGAAACATTCGGTGATACGGGGCTGACTTTTAACAACAATGACAAAGTTTCGCTTAAACAGCTTTATTCGGGTTATGGAGCAGGCTTGACTTTTCTAGTGCTTCCCTATAATGTTTTCAGGGTTGCATATGCTTTTAACGAATACAGCAAAGGAGAGATTATTTTTGCAACAGGATTTTCCTTCTAAAATTGAACTGTACTATACAGCGGAAAAAATTGAAAACGGAATTATCAGTATTTCCGGCGAGGAAGCCAATCATATTTTAAACGTTATGAGGCACAAAGTTAATGATGTATTATATGTTACAGACGGCAAAGGAAGTTTTATAAAGTCGCGGATAACGTCTGCTGATAAAAAAGGAATTACAGCTGAAGCAATTGAAAGTAAGATTTATGAAAGAAAATATCCTAATTATATTTTTTGCATGCCGCGTTTAAAAAATGCAGATCGGTTTGAATTTGCTCTTGAAAAGTGTGTTGAACTGGGAATAAACAGATTTATTGTTTACGATGCTGAAAAAAGCGTGGCAAAAGGAGACAAAACAGAAAGATGGAATAAAATTGCTCTTTCTGCTATGAAACAATCACTCAACTTTTATCTTCCCGAAATAAGTTATAAAAAATCTCTGCAGGAAATTCCAAAGGATGGAATTAAAATTATGTTTGAGCAGGAATTCGGTTTAAGTCTGCAGGATTTTATTGCATCTGGTAAAATAAATAAAGACAATGATTATTTTTTTATTTTCGGTCCCGAAGGCGGACTTTCTGTATCGGAACAAAACCTTAAAGGTGAAATTATAAGACTGCATTTAACATATAACAGATTAAGAACAGAAACAGCCGTTATTATGGCTGCATCAAATATTATAAAAAGATAATTTTAGTAAAGTATTTAAAAAATACAATTAAAGTTATATCTTTAAGCTGTTATTCATAATTTATTTACATAATATGAACCCAATAATAATAGCAACTCTTGCAATAATATTCGCTTTATCCGTAATTGTTATATTATCAATTAAAGCATTTCGGATATTAAGTCAGCTTAAACAGCAAAATAAAGATACTTCCGGATTGAAAATTCAGGAAAAAGCCGATTTGTTGATGAGCATACAAGACTTAGCCCAAAATATGCTTAACAATAATTTGAATATTACAGAAGGAAGCATTCGTATTAAAGTGCTTCTCGATCATCTCGATCCGCAAAAAAAAGTAAGAGACGATTTTTTGGTTTTTTACGAATTATATTCTGCCACCGAGCATATGCCCAGGCATAAAGACAGGGATAAATACACTTGTGACGATTTAAAAATATACGATGATGAGCGTGAAAAAATTGAAATTAAATTTCAGAAAAGAATTTTTGATGCTTGCAGGAAAATTTCCGATTACGAGTTTAATTTATAAAATATCCGATAATATTTGTGAAGAAAAAAGCTTATGCGAGTATTGATTGTAGAAGATGACAGATCGAGCAGAATATTACTCCACAAATATCTTTTAAAAATGGAAATTGAATCTGTTGCTGTAAATAATGGGATTGAAGCAATAGAGGAATTAAAAAAAATTGAGTATGACGTTGTAATAACCGATTGGCTTATGCCGGAAATGGATGGGCTGGAATTAATACAATACATCCGCAAAAACATTAAACCTAATCCATCTATTATAGTAACAACAGCAATTGCATCAGCCGAAGCAAAACGGAGAGTATTACTTTCGGGGGCGGATGATTACTTTGCAAAGCCGATAAATATAATGGATGTAAAAGAGAAAATTGATTTGCTTGAAATGAGAAAAACAAGCAATATTGAAATACCATCTAAATTTATTGTTGAGACATCGAGAAAGCTGCCAGAAATTGTTGGTGTGGGAATAGCTGCCAGCACAGGCGGTCCACCAGTTCTGATGGAAATATTTAAGAATCTTGAATATACCGAGAATGCTGCTTTTTTTGTGGTTTTACACGGTCCAGCATGGATGCTTAAAACATTTTCGGAAAGAGTTCAGCAGGAAACAAACTATAAAGTATTTTTAGGTCAGGAAGGTCAGCCTGTAAAAGGAGGCGAAATATATTTTGCACCGGGTGATTTTCATATGAAACTTCACGAGAAAAAAATGAGTTTGATGATTTCGGATGATAAGCCGGAAAACTTTGTTAAACCGGCAGCCGATCCTTTATTCCGAAGTCTGGCAAATACTTTTAGTAAAAAAACAATTGGTGTTGTACTTACAGGAATGGGTAAAGACGGAACAATCGGCAGCGGTTATATTGCTGCTTCCGGAGGAATTGTTATTGCTCAAAATCCTAAAACCGCCAGCCTGCCATCTATGCCTCAGAGTGTGGTTGACTTAAGAATTGCAAGAAGTTTTTATGATGCTGAACTGCTTCCGGAAAAAATAATTGAAATGGTAAACAAATTAAAAAATCATCAATAAAATCCAGACTTTCAATAATTCTATTCTAATCTGAAGAAATCTTCATAAATAAAGGGCCTGTTTATAGATTCTTTTGGATAAAACTCATTTGTTCTTGATGAATATTCATATTTACTTGATAAGTTTTCGGCATTTTTTATTATATAGTCAATTGCATCAGCAATAAACAGAACTTCATCATTTGTCATTGTAGGATGAAGCGAAACGCGAACCCAGCCTGGCTTTTCGGATAAATCTCCGTTATTTATCTTATCGGTAATTCTTTTAGAGCGCGTCGGATCAAGATGTAGAAGATAATGTCCGTAAGTTCCGGCACACGAGCAACCGCCCCTCACTTGAATCCCGAATTCGTCATTTAGTGCACGGGCAACAAAATTGTAATGTACATTTTCGGTATAAAATGAAATTACAGCAAGGCGGTTGTTATGCTCCGAAGCTAAGATGTGAAGATTTTTAATTTTGCTGAATTTATCGAAAAGTATATCAAGTAATTCATTTTCACGCTTTTTTATAAAACTGATGTTCATTTTTTCTTTTAACTTGATGCATAATGCGGTTTTAATGGTCTGTAAAAATCCCGGTGTTCCGCCGTCTTCCCGAGTTTCTATATCATCAACAAATTTATAATGTCCCCAGGGATCAGTCCAGTCGACTGTTCCACCCCCTGGTTGGTCGGGTACATTTCGGTTGTATAGGTTTTTATTGAAAATTAAAACCCCTGAAGTTCCGGGACCACCTAAAAATTTATGGGGCGAAAAAAAAACTGCATCAAGCTGCTGAAGTTTATTTTCGGGATGCATATCAATTTTTACATAAGGAGCAGAAGCAGCAAAATCCACAAAACAAAAACCTTTATAATTATGTATCATTTCCGCCATTTCATAGTAGGGGGTTTTAATGCCTGTTACATTCGAGCAAGCAGTAAAAGATCCTAAAATTAAACTTCTGTTTTTATTTTCTTCAAGCAGATTTGCAAATTTCCTTAAATCTGTAAGCCCTTTTTTATCAGGCGGAATAACAATAACATCAGCTGCCGATTCGAGCCAGGATGTATGGTTCGAATGATGTTCCATATGAGTTAAAAAAACAACAGGTTTAATTATTTCCGGAATGTTAATGTATTTCTTCACTTGTTCCGGAACAGCAAGACCCAGCAACCGTTGGAATTTATTTATCATTGATGTCATACCGGAACCGCCAGTAATAATTATATCATCACTTCCAGCATTGCAATGAGATTTAATAATTTTTTGCGCTTCCCGATAAAGATTTGTCATTATTGAAGAGGAAATTCCTGTACCCGAATGAGTATTAGCAACAAAAGGTCCTATTTCGTAAGTTATTTTATCTTCAATAGTTTTATATAACCTGCCGCTTGCTATCCAGTCGGCATATATAATTTTTTTCTCTTCTCCGGAAGGAGACTGAAAAGTTTTATTAATCCCTATTATTTGGTTTCTAAAATGAAAAAAATGTTTTTCAAGATTTTTCATCTTCCTGCAATTCCGTATCGGTATTTATTTTTAGGAATTTATTGCCATCGCTCCATTTGCGTTTTCCTATTGTAAAAATAGGCATTATCAATGGAATAAATAATAAAATATACCACCAGTTAAATGCGTTTTCAAACTCGGAACGGTAAACAATATAAGCCCAAAAGATGGAAACAAATGCAGTATTTAGAATTGGAAGAAATAATTTCCAGAATTCAACATCAGGTTTACGCCAAGGAGCATTTTTAAAAACGAAAAAAAATGCCATCCCTACTATAACCAATCCCAAAATTCCGTTTTTTGTTTCTCCTTGAAAAATAAGAACAACTGATAAAATGAAAATCCAAGAAAAAGATCCTATCCAACCGAAAATCCAGCCTAATTTTTCACCCTTTCTGTTACTCATTTTGTTATTCCTTAAAATGTTCTAAAAACAATAAGTATGTTCGAAAATAAACCTTTTTTATTAAATTCCATAACCTAATTTTATATAATTAAAAATTTAGAACAATGATAATAATTACAGATAATGTTTCGTTTACCGAAAACTTTTTTGGAAAGGAATTTAAATGGGAAATTATTTCCGACAATACTTTTAATGAAACTGAAACAGTATGTAATGAAATATTTGAGAGGAAAATAATATGGCAAACCGAAGAACCCGAAATACAATTTTGGGAATATCTTTTTATTTGCGAAGAATCCTTAAAATCGCAATATGATATAATTATTAAGTTATTAGATAAAAATAAAATTAATTTTTCTTCCTGTTTATGTATTGC